>NZ_JBHUYK010000027.1:0-93657 GCF_042668615.1 Nocardia sp. NPDC057272
CCGGCGGCGGGGGGGGGGGGGCGGCGCCGGCCTGTTTTGTTGGGGTGTGTTGGTTCCCCACTCACCAAAAACCCCCCCACCCCCCCCCCCCGGGACCGGCGGGGCCGCGAACTCGAGCACGCCAGTGCTCCAGTTACACAGCACATTTCCCGCAATCGCCCTACTCTGGATGACATGCGCAGGTCGTCATTGCCGCCGGTCGCATGCCGGGTCGCGGAAACTCTCATCGCCCGCGGGCACCACGGCGTCATCGTCTGCCCCGAGACGCCGGCTCCCACCGCGGCCGACGCCGCCCGCGCCATGGGCGCCCAGCCCACCGCGATCCTCACCGCCCAGGTCTTCCTCCTCGACGACGACCCCGTTCTGCTCCTGGTCGCCGGCCATCACCGCGTGGACCTCGTCCGCACCGGCAAACGCCTCGAGGGCACCCTCACCCCGGCCCCCACCGCCCTGGCCGAACGCATCACCGGCCAGCCCATCGACGGCACGGCTCCCCTCGGTCACCCCACCAACCTCCCCACCTGGGTGGACACCGCCCTCGCCGCCCACCCCGAAGTCTGGGCAGCGGGCGGCCACCCGAACACCGTGTTCCGCACCAACTTCCGCGAAATCGTCCGCATCACCGCGGGTCTGCCGATTGATATCGACTGAATTCGGGTGCCCTTCCCGACCGTGTGAGTTGGATCAAACGGACACAGCGAACATGAGGACGCACGCCGGACGGGCGTAAGTTGGGGGCGGTGGGCGATGTGCAACCTTCTGAGACCGGACTGGTCGTTCCCGATGATCTGAGCGGAATAACAGCTGAGCAGTACCGGGCCTCTATGCGGCACTATCCGGCCGGCGTCACGGTGGTGACGCTCGGAGCCGAGAGTGGACCGGTGGGGTTCACGGCCACCTCGTTCGCCTCCCTGTCGCTGGAACCGCCCCTGGTGTCGTTCAATATCGCGCACACCTCATCGAGCATCGACGCGTTGCGAGCCGCGGACTCGGTGGTGATCCATTTCCTGGGCGAACACCAACAACACCTGGCCCACCGCTTCTCGCGCACCGCCGCCGACCGCTTCACCGATCGCGCCCTCTGGACCACTCTCGACACCGGCGAACCGGTCCTGCACGGCACCCCCATCTGGCTGCGCACCACCCTCCACAAACTCATCGACCTCGGCGACCACACCCTCGCCGTAGGCCTGGTCACCCGAGTCCATGACCAAACCGAAGAGTCCCCCTCCGCGGCCCCGTTGCTCTACTACAACGGCAAATACCACCGCCCCACCGCCCTCGACACCTGATCAGAGCGTCTACGTAAGCCGGTGGACCACGTGCTACAGCTAGTGCTGGTCCGGTGAGCGAGGCATACGACTGGTCGTGGTTGCGCGCCGGTGTTCCGCGTATCGACCTTGACACGTATTCGGCGATGCCGGAAGACCTCTCCCGGGTGATCGAGGTCAAAGACGGCCTGCTGGTGCCTTGCGACTCACCATCGCCGAATCACATCGCCATCGCCGACGTGATCAAACAGTCCCTGCGGGAAGCGATCCGGAAACGTGCCGACGGGCAACCCTGTCTGAAGGCCGGCGGCGAACTGGACATGCTGGTCTCCGAGGTTCCGTTCAATTTCCGCCGCCCCGACGCCATCGTGTATCGGTGTATCGAAGACCCCCGCGACAAGTGGAAAACCAAGCCGACAGCAGGCGACACCTTGCTGTGGTCGAAGTGGTTTCACCAGCGACGGTTACCGCCGATTGTGTGGACAAACGTGCGGAATACGCACGCCTGGGCATCGAGCAGTACTGGATTGTCCGCATGGAGAACAACGACGGCCGCGTGAAATCCATCGAGATCCTCCGTCTCAATAGCGCAGGCGTCTACGTCTCCGCCGAAACCCGTTTCCGCTCCCACAATCCCCTCGCGATCGCCATCTCCGATCCGCTCGACGTCACCATCACCTGGGACGCCCTCGACGCGGACCTCGACTGATACCTGATCGGCCCCTATTCGCAGGCCACGCCATCCTTGTTCCGGTCGAGCTCTGGTCGGTAGCCGGGTTCACCGATGTGGATCGGGGCGGCACCGGCAGCCTTGGCTGCGTCACAGTTCTTGTAATAAGCGCTGGCGGGCGCGGGTGCTTCGGGCTCCGGCACGACTGCCACTCGTGGGGCGGGGAGGTCGACCGTCGTGGTCGGCACGGGGACGATGACCGGCGGCGCGATCGTGGTGGTCGGCGCGATGGGCGCCGGCGGGAGATCGATCGTGGTCGTCGGGGCGAGTGACAGGGCGGTGGATGCCGTGGTTGTCGGGGTCGCGGTGGTCGTCGACGGCTTTGTGGTGGTCGATGATTCGACGATGCGGGTGGTCGAGGTGGGTGATGTCCGCGCGGCCGGAGCAGGGTTGTCGTCACTGAGACCGGCGACGACCGAGAGACCGAGCACGCCGGCGACTCCGATCCCGGCCAGCAACGGCCAACGCCGTTTCTTTTCGGGCTGCCGGGGCGGACGAGCCCACGGGTCGGGCGGCTGAATCGGTCGAGTCACAGTGTCCCCTTTGATTATCGGACAATCTCGGGGGCTTCATCGCGACAGGTTCGACAGGCGTTACCCAGACAGAACGCATTCCAAACCTGGGATTTCCGAGAAGCGGTCCGGTCGGATTCTCTGGCGGATGCCGCTCAGCGGGGGAACGAATATCGGCCGCCGAGAGCAGGTCTCGACGGCCGACGTCCGGTGAATCTCGCCTGTGACGAGTTCAGCCGATCAGGCAGGGGGCGGCGCCTTCGGGGGAAGAGGCGCTGAGGGGACGGGTTTCGGGGGTCGGGTTCCAGTGGCCGTCGGTGGCGGCGTAGTTCCAGGTGGGACCGTGGCTGACCAGGGTTGCTACCGCGCTGATCAGGCGGTCTACGTCGGCGGCGGTGGTGCCGAGGCCGATGCTGGCTCGGAGGGCGGCGTCGAGGCCGAGGCTCGCGAGGAGGGGGTGCGCGCAGAAGCGGCCGTCGCGCACGCCGATGGCGTGCTCGGCGGAGAGGTACGCGGCGACTTTGCCGGGGGCGATATCGGCGATCGTGAAGGCGACGATGCCCACACAGTCGGGGCTGTCGGACCAGATACCGACCAGGTCGACGCCGGGGATCGCGGACAGGCCGTCACGCAGCCGGTCGGCCAGAAAGCGCTCGTGCGCGACGAGTTCGGTGGGGTCGATGGCGGCGAGCGCATCGCAGGCGGCGGCAATAGCGGCCGCGCCCAGGACGTTCGGCGAGCCGGCTTCGTGCCGCTGCGGCGCGCACGCCCATTCGACCTCTGTCACACCGACATTGCGCACCGCACCACCACCGGCCAGGTAGGGCCCACCCTCGTCCAGCCAGTCCCGCCGGCCGACGAGCACACCCGAACCGAACGGCGCGTACAGCTTGTGCCCGGAGAAGGCGAGGTAGTCGATCCCGGTCTCGCGCAGGGAGATCCGGCGATGCGGAGCCAGCTGAGCGGCGTCGACGAGGATGCGCGCACCACACAGATGGGCGATGGTCGCGAGCCGTTCCAGCGGCAGCACCTCACCGGTGACGTTGGACGCACCGGTCACCGCCAGCAGCGCGGCAGGCTTGCTGCACAGCTCGGCGACGACACGCTGAATCGTCTCCTCGACCGTGTCGGCGGCCCGCACGACGCGACGACCGTGCTTCGCCCACGGCAGGAAGTTGGCGTGGTGCTCGATATCGAGTACCACGGTCTCCCCCGGCACGCACCCGGCCAGCAGGTTCAGCGAATCGGTGGTGTTGCGCGTGAACACCACGACCTGGTCGTCGTCGGCGTCGAGGAACCGGGCAACGGACCCACGCGAAGCCTCGTAGCACTCGGTGGAGATCCGCGAGGCGTATCCCGCGCCCCGGTGCACGCTGGCGTAGAACGGCAGCAACTGCGAAATCCGGTCGGTGACCTGCTTCAACGCCGGCGCACTCGCCGCGTAGTCGAAGTTGGCGTAGGAGCTGGTACCGCCCTGAACGAGCGGAACCTGCAGGTCGGCACCGGAAACGGCGGCGATGGCACAGGTGGGGTCGATTACAGCAGTCATGACGAAATCCCGTCGGCTCAGGGACCCGCTCCTGAAGAGGTGGCCCGCGCTTGCCGCGCCCAATTCGGACGTCAGCCTGGTCGTCACCCGGAGCACCCCACCGCGGAGGAGGGTTGCCGACCAGCAAGCCGGGGCTGAACGCTGGTACTCGTGACCTGCAACGAGAGTGACAGACGACCACCGGACCTGTCAACCACCGATCGTCGGCGCGCTCCGAGTCGACCCCGACCACCCACGAGATCTCCCGGTTCGGCGCGGCGGCCGGGCCGTCGCGGCCGCAGCGGGAAATCGGTTGTCCACGTGCGCTTTCCCTTGTGATACTCCGGGGATGCCTGCCTTCGCCGATTTCGACCGGCGCAACTACCCCACCGTCGATGTCGCCACCGGTTACGACGGCTGGGCCGACACCTACGAGCGCACCGTGATGGACGAGATGGACGCGGCGCTGCTGGATCGGCTTCGTCGCCCGGATTGGGCGGGAGTGCGACAGGCGGTCGACCTGGGTTGCGGGACGGGGCGAACCGGCGCGTGGTTGCGCAGCCGCAGTAGCGCCGAGATCGACGGCGTCGATCTGAGCGCGGGCATGCTGGCCCGTGCCCGCGCCCGCGGTGTACACCGCACACTCACCAAGGCCGACGTGTGTGCCACCGAATTACCAAGCAGCACTTACGATCTCGTGATCTCCTCACTGATCGACGAACACCTGCCGGACCTGCGCCCGTTCTACACCGAGGCCGCGCGGCTGGCTGTCCCAGGAGCCACGTTCGCCCAGATCAGCTACCACCCACAGTTCATGATGGTCACCGGAATGCCGACGCACTACACCCCCGCTGGGGGCGATCCGATCGCGATCAGCACCCACCTGCACCTGCTGAGCGAGCACATCACCGCGGGCACCGACGCGGGCTGGGTCCTCGCCGAAGCGGCCGAGGCCCTGGTCGACGACGCCTGGCTCGCGGCGAAACCCAAGTGGGCCGACCTGCGCGGCCACCCGTTCACCATGGCGCTGGTCTGGACGCTCGGCACCGCGTAGGCGCCGCGCCGCACGCTTCGAGGCACGCCCGAAGCGAAGGGAATCGCCCATGAGGGGACGTGGCGGAACTAGCATCCGACGAAGGGAATCGCTGCGCTGAGGGCTCGGCAGATCAATGTGGCGCTGCGGGTGGGGTCCGATGTCAAACCGGTACACAAGGGGTGAACTTTGCCCGTGATGGACGCCGTACGATCGAGTGAAGCGAAAATAGTCCACGTAGTTGATCGGAAGAAGACCATGTCACACGCCTTGAGCTCCACTTCGGCGGACGTGAGCGCCGATCTACCCGACGAATTCGTCCACCTGGCCAGGTTGGCGCTCGCCGGGCGCGAGCAGGATGTCGCAATGTTCGTGCGCCGGGCCGCGCGCCGCCACCGGCATGCCAGTCCCGAACTGGCCGATGCGCTGATCGCGCTGCTGCGCCAGAACCCCACGCGCGCCAATCCCCTACGCGCGGAGGTGGATACGCCGATTCCGGTCGACGGCGACAGCCGGCTGCCGCTGCTGCGGGTGATCCCGCCCGGCTCCACCGCCGAAGTGCCGATCCTGGCCGCCGAAACCTACGACGTGCTCACCCAGATCGTCGACGAACGCAAGCAGGCCGACCGGCTGGCCGCCGCCGATCTGAGCCCGGCCCGCAGCTTGCTGTTCGTCGGTCCGCCCGGCGTCGGCAAGACGATGGCCGCGGCCTGGCTGGCCCACCAACTGTCGCTGCCGCTGGTGGTTCTGGACTTGGCGACCATCATGAGCAGCCTGCTCGGCAAGACCGGCACCAACCTGCGCCATGCCATCGACTACGCCAAGCAGCGGCCGTGCGTTCTGCTGCTCGACGAGCTCGACGCCATCGCCAAGCGTCGCGACGACGATCGCGACGTGGGCGAGTTGAAGCGACTGGTGACGGTGCTGCTCCAGCAGATCGACGACTGGCCGACCGGCGGGGGCCTGGTCATCGGCGCGACCAACCACGCCGATCTGCTGGATCCGGCCGCGTGGCGGCGCTTCGATGTGAGCGTGGAGTTCGCGCTGCCCGAGGCCGAGCAACGCTGCGAGGCGATTCGCCGGTTCGCCGGGCAGCCACTGCCCGACGGCGCGGTGGACGCGGTCGCGCTGGCGTCGAAGGGCTTGTCGTTCAACGATATCGAGCGCGCGATGCTGCGATTGCGCAGGCGTTGCGTGCTCGAGGACCAGCTACTGCCCGGGCTGATGGCCGAGCATTCCGCGCGACTGGCAGCTGAACTTCCCAAAACGGATCGGTTACGGCTGGCACAGACGCTGACAGGCGTGTCAGGCTTGTCTCAGCGCCAGATCAGCGCGCTGACGGGGGTGTCGCGCGACACCATTCGTGGTTTCACGCATCGACGGGAATAACGTGGCAGCTGGGGGGATTCACCGGTGGCGGGACCGCGATTTCTGATCGGCTTCGGTGAGCGACTCACCGCGCCCATCTCCCCCAGCAGATCGGGCGGCTCGCCGCAGCCCCCGTACACGGTGGCGCAGGCGCGAGCCCGACTCGCGCCGATGCTGAGCGCGGCCACGTCGAGTGCGGACGCGTTGCCGAAGACGGCCTGCCCGGAGGACGAGACGGTCACGGCGGTCACCCTGCATCCGCAGTACCTGTCCAAAAGTGGTTATCCCACAAGACTTCTCACATCGATGCAGTTGGATCCGCTGGGCAGCAGGCCGGTGGCGATCGCGCCGGAGCACGGCAAACCGCGGGCGAGCACCCTGCTGTTCCTGGCGACGACCCGCGTCAATCTGCAGTTGCTCACCGAGCGGATCACTGCCGACGCACCGCTGGGCGGCGCCGAGATCGGTATCGTCAGCCTGGCGGAATTCCGGCTCAACAACGCCGCCGACAGGCTCAGGCTCGCAGCGGAACCGCGTAATTCGGAGACCGTCGCCGAATTGGTGCTGCACTCCGGTCGCGACATCGCCCTGCAGGGTCTGCTCGACTTCTCCCGCGATCTCGATCTCGACGTGGCCATCGACCGCCGACTCGACAACGGTGGTCTGGCCTTCGTCCCCGTCACCGGAACCCACGCCGCCATCGCCGCACTCGCCGGCTACTCGTTCACCAGGGTGATCCGCCGCATGCCGCGCATGCGCACCCAGCTCGGGCGCGACACCACCACCAGGACAGCGCTTTCGACGTTCCGCCCGGCCTTGCCGACGACCGAGCCGACCGACCGGGAACTCACCATCGCGGTCTTCGACGGTGGCATCCCCGCACGCACCCCGCTGACCCGCTGGGTCGACGCCCACGCCTTCGCCGACAGCGCCGCGCCGCAGCGCACCTATCTCGACCACGGCCACCGCGTCACCTCGGCGCTGCTGTTCGGCAGCGTCGACCCCGTCCAGCCGGTCCCGGTCCCCTACGGCTACATCGACCACTATCAGGTGCTCGACGAGGACACCGACGACGACCAGTGCGAGCTGTACTCGGCCATCGAGCGCATCGATACCGTGCTGCGCCAACGCAAATACGAGTTCGTCAATGTCAGCATCGGCCCCGAACTCCCCATCGAGGACGACGAAGTGCACGCCTGGACCGCGTTCTGGGACGACTACCTCAGCGACGGCACCACGCTGGCCACCATCGCGGTCGGCAACAACGGCGAGGCCGACAGACCGAGTGGCAATGCGCGCGTCCAGGTTCCGGCCGACAGCGTCAACGCGCTCGCGGTCGGTTCATCGGATCGGGTGGGAGCGCAATGGAACCGTGCGCCGTACTCCGCGATCGGGCCGGGCCGCTCCCCCGGCACCGTGAAGCCCGACCTGCTCGCCTTCGGCGGCAGCGATCACGAACCGTTCCACGTCGTCGGACCGGACGGCACCGCAGTTCCCGACTCCGGCACCAGCTTCGCCGCCCCGATGGCCCTGCGCGCCGCACTGGGCGCCCGCACCCTGTTCGGCCCGAAACTCGGTGCGCTCGACCTGAAGGCCCTGCTCGTGCACACTGCCGAAAGACGCACCAGTTCACCGGATTCCGACTCAGGACACGGCCGTATCGCCGCCACCCTGGCCGACATGGTTCTGTGCGGCGACGGCGAAGCCAGAGTGCTCTACCAGGGTGAACTCACCCCCGCGAAATACCTGCGCGCCCGGATTCCGCTGCCCGCGGCGCTGCCCGCCGGCATGGTCCGCATTCGAGCGACTCTGGTCTTCGCTACCCCGGTCGACCCCGCCGACCCCGGCAGCTACACCCGCAGCGGCCTCGACGTCACGTTCCGTCCGCATGACGAGCGGTTCGCCGAACCGACCAGAATCCACCCGGATTCGGCCCCGTTCTTCCGCGCGACCGAACTCGACCCCGAGGCCGTGCTGCGCCGTGACTCGCACAAGTGGGACACCGTCCTGCATGCCGAGCGGAGCAAGCGCGTCAACAGCCTGCGCAACCCGGTCTTCGACATCCACCACACCGCCAGGGAATCCGGCCATCCCACCGTCAACGCACAGCCGATCCGCTACTCGATGGTGATCACAGTGCGCCACGCCAAGGTCGACGACCTGTACGAGCGGGTGCTCAGCGCCTATGTCACCCAGCTCGAAGCGCTTCGCCCGACGATCGAGATCCCACTCGATGTCTGAGTTCCCAGCGGAGATCTTCGTCGACCCGATCGCGGCGCGGCGGCTGAGTTGTCAGAGCGTTTACCGGCTGCAGCACCTGGGCGCGCGGCTGTTTCCGTGGCAGGAGGAGACGTTCACCGAGATCCTGCTCGGCCATCTCACCGGGGTGGACTACCGCATCGACGCGCCGTGCCCCGATTGCGTGCCGCCGCGGGGGTGCACGTCGTGGGGGTCGGCGACGCAGGCGGCGGGATCGGGCGGGCTCCGGCTGCTGACCCGACCGGAGGAGGGCGGTAACCGGGCCCGTGGCAGGCGCGGAGTCGGTGCGGATTTCATCTACAGCGTGCAGGACCCTTCGGGTGCAGGCGAAGTGCGGTTACTCATCCAGGCCAAGCGGGCCAGACAGGGTGAACCGATCAAATCGGCTGCTCTGCCCTCCGCGCAGCGAGCCGATCTACAGGACGCCGCAGAGCATTTCGGCGCCACCGCGTACTACCTGTTCTACGCCGAGTCCGAGTCGGCGCACGTCGGTCACCTCACCCGCTGCGCCGAGCACACCAGCCCGTCGGATACCTCGATCGTGATCGTCCCCGCACAAGTCCTCACCCGCGCGTTCGACGAGGAGAAGCGGGGTTCGATCGCGGCGGATCTCGTCTTCGCACTCGGCCGCACCCTGCTGTGCCTGGACGGTTGCGCCCCCGCACCGGGCCTGTCGGCCTTCGATCGCGTTCTCGGCTTCGTCCGCGAGGACAATCCCGGCTACCAGCCCGTGGACCCGGCAACGCGACTGCCCGGCACGCCGGCCGTCACCGTCATCGGCACACGCGCCAAACCGCCCCGGCGGCCGCCGTCACGGCGCGTGACCCGCGCGGGCCACCAGGTCGGCGACGGCGAGATCCTGTGGGTCGACCTGAGCGCCGCCGACCGTTGGGCACAGGCGGGCAGCTCCTCGCCCATGACGGAGCGCAGCTGGTACGACGGCGTCGATGCCGATCGATTGCGCGAGCGAACCAGCAAGTACTGGCGACTCGCGCTGCACCGGGCTGTCGCGGTGCGGTACGTCGCGGCCTGGGCCGAAGGTGAAGTTCGCGCGGTCTACCGCGTCCTCGACGATTCCCTGGTCATCCACCACGACCACGGCGGCAAGATCTCGTTCGAGCTCGCCGATCTCGATCCCACCTCGAGCATCCACGCTCAGGTCAGGCGCCGCGCCGAGACCTATCAGTCCGCGCGCTCGCCACGCGCACGCAACGTGGTCGGCTACCCCTGACCGATTGCCCCGAGTTGCCTGATCACACCCAGTTTCCAACCATCCATGCGCCCCATGATGGATACCCAAGATGATTGGGCAACTCCACTATTTGCTAGAGTTCCCTCTCATGTCCACGAACACGAACTCCGTCCGCGGCCTGCCGCGCTACCCGGTGTACGCGCTCGGACGGCTCACCAAGGCGCTGCACGCCGAGATCGGCTTCCCGTTGCGCGATCACTGGGTGCTCACCTTCATCGAGGAAAACGCCGACCTGACGCAGAAGAAGGTGGGCGATGCGCTCGGTATCGACCGCAGTGAAGTCGTCCGCCTCATCGACGCGCTGGAACGCGCCGACCTGGTAGAGCGCACCCGCGACGGCAAGGATCGCCGCAAATACCGGCTGCGGATCACCGAGGCCGGGCGCAAACAGTGCAAACGCACCGACAAGCTGATCGCCGAGGCCACCGCCCGCGTGCTGAGCAACCTGGACGAAGACGAACAGCGGACGCTGCACCGGCTGACGGTCACCGCCCTCGGCGAACTGCCGGAATCACCTTCGTGAACAGCGCCGACGGCACGCCTTTCGCTGCCGTCCGGCAACACCCGCACCGAGTACCGTTGGCATCTGGTGACCATCCTGTTTGCCCTCCGGTAACCCGCTCATGAAACAACAGACACCACCGATGGGGGTCAACCGATGAGAGGTGGACTGAGCACGATGCTCGAGCCACACACTGAGGTACCGGCGGTCCTGCGCGACCCGCTGTTGCGCGCGGATCTCGCCGCGCCGCCGCGCACCCTGGTCGACATCCTGACCAGCACCGCCGTGGCACACCCGGACGCACCGGCCATCGACGACGGCACCGTTGTGCTCAGCTACATGGAACTGATCGCCACGATCGAGGCCAGGATGGCCGAGCTCACCGAGGCGGGCGTGCGACCGGGCGACCGCGTCGGCGTGCGGATGCCCTCGGGCTCCGCCGCGCTGTACGTGACGATTCTGGCCGTGCTCTACTGCGGCGCCGCCTACGTACCCGTCGACGCCGACGACCCGGAGGAGCGAGCCAAGCTCGTCTTCGGCGAGGCGAGGGTGAGCGCGATCGCCACCGGCGACGGCATCGAGTCGGCCACCACCGCCACCGGCGACCACGACTGGAACACCCTGCCCACCCCCGCCGACGACGCGTGGATCATCTTCACCTCCGGCTCCACCGGCACCCCGAAAGGTGTTGCGGTAACCCATCGCAACGCCGCCGCCTTCGTCGACGCCGAGGCCCGGCTCTTCCTGCGCAAGGCCCCGATCGGCCCCGGCGACCGGGTCCTGGCAGGCCTGTCGGTGGCCTTCGACGCCTCCTGCGAGGAAATGTGGCTGGCCTGGCGCAACGGCGCCTGCCTGGTCCCCGCGCCGCGCGATCTGGTGCGCACCGGCGCCGACCTCGGCCCGTGGCTGATGCGCCGCGAGATCAGCATCGTCTCCACGGTGCCGACGCTGGCCGCGACCTGGCCTGCCCAAGCGCTGGAATCGGTGCGACTGCTGATCTTCGGCGGCGAAGCGGTACCTCCGGAGCTGGCCGAACGGCTGACCGGCGCCGACCGCGAAGTGTGGAACACCTACGGGCCCACCGAGGCGACCGTGGTCGCCTGTGCCGCGCTGCTCACCGGCGAGATGCCCGTCCGGATCGGCCTGCCGCTCGACGGCTGGGACCTCACCGTCGTCGACCCGCAGGGCAACCCGGTGGGCGAAGGCGAAACCGGTGAACTGGTGATCGGTGGCGTCGGACTGGCCCGCTACCTCGATCCGGCCAAGGACGCCGAGAAGTACGCGCCGCTGCCCTCCCTCGGGTGGGAACGCGCCTATCGCAGTGGGGATTTGGTACGCAACGACCGCGAGGGCCTGATCTTCCTCGGCCGCGCCGACGACCAGATCAAGATCGGTGGCCGCCGCATCGAACTCGGCGAGCTCGACAACGCGCTCCAGCATCTGCCGGGTGTCAGCGGCGCGGCTGCCGCGATCCGAACCACCAAGGCCGGCAACAAGATTCTCGTCGGCTATCTCACCGGCGCCGGTCCTGATTTCGATGTGAAGAAGGCCAGGGAGATTCTGGCCGAACAACTTCCGGCTCCGCTCGTGCCGCGACTGGCGGTCGTCGCCGACCTGCCGACCCGCACCTCCGGCAAGGTCGACCGCGACGCACTGCCATGGCCGCTGCCTTCGGCCGACGAACCCGAGACGGGACTGTCCGGCACCGCGGCGTGGGTGGCGAACCTGTGGGACGCGATCCTCGGCGCCCAGCCCACCGATCTCGACGCGGAATTCTTCGATCTCGGCGGCGGCTCGTTGTCGGCGGCGCAGCTCGTCGGCGCGTTGCGTGAGCGGTACCCGCATGTCACGGTCGCCGATCTCTACGACCACCCGCGGCTCGGTTCGCTGGTCGAACTGCTCGACGGCAGCGCGCCGGTCGCGGCCGTCGACGTGCGCGTCGTGAAGCCGACGCCGGTGCGCGCCCAGATCACCCAGGTGCTGGCCACGATTCCGCTGACCACCCTCACCGGGTTGCAGTGGGTCACGTGGCTGACCGTGGTCTCGGGCATCGCGGGCTGGTCGGGTTCGCTGCCGTGGCTGCCACGGCTGTCCTGGTGGTGGATTCTGCTGGCGTTCGTGCTGTTCATCTCGCCGATCGGCCGGATGACGATCTGCGTGGCGGGCGCCCGAATTCTGCTCGCCGGACTTCGGCCCGGGTCCTACCCCCGCGGCTCGGCCGTGCACTTACGTTTGTGGGCCGCCGTACGCCTGTCCGAGGCCAGTGGCGCCGAAAGCCTGTCCGGCGCACCGCTGATGGTTCCGTTCGCTCGCGCGCTCGGCGCCAAGATCGGCAAGGGCGTCGACCTGCACAGCCTGCCGCCGGTCACCGGCATGCTCGAACTCGGCGACGGCGCCAGCGTCGAACCCGAGGTCGACCTGTCCGGCTACTGGGTCGACGGCGACATCGTGCACATCGGCGGTATCACCATCGGTGACGGTGCGGTGATCGGCGCCCGCTCGATCCTGCTGCCCGGCACCAAGATCGGCAAGAAAGCCGAGATCGCGCCCGGCTCCGCCGTCTCGGGCAAGGTCAAGGGCGAACAGGAATGGGCGGGTTCGCCCGCCACCAAGACCGGGAAGGCACCACGCCGCTGGCCCGACCACTCCCCGGAACGTGCCAGGCACTGGCTGATCGTGTTCGGCCTGTCGTCGATGGTGCTGGCCGCGATGCCCGTGTTCGGCCTCGCGGTGGGCGGCACCTTCATCGCCTGGTGGGTCCGCGAGGAGACCACCATCGGCGCCGCCGCCCTGCGCGGCTTCGCCATCCTGCCGCTGGCCACCCTGCTCAGCCTCGGCGTGTACGCCGTGGCGACCGTGCTCGCGGTGCGTCTGCTCAGCATCGGTCTGCGCGAGGGCTACCACCCCGTGCGCAGCCGGACCGGCTGGCAGGTGTGGGCCACCGAACGCCTGCTCGATTCCGCCCGCACGTTCCTGTTCCCGCTCTACGCCAGCCTGCTCACGCCGATCTGGCTGCGCCTACTCGGCGCGAAGATCGGCAAGAACGTCGAGGCGTCGACCGTGCTGATGCTGCCCAAGTTCACCGTGATCTCCGACGGCGCTTTCCTGGCCGACGACACCATGATCGGTAGCTACGAACTCGGCGGCGGCTGGCTGCGCATCGGCGAATCCAAGGTCGGCAAGCGCGCCTTTCTCGGCAATTCGGGGATGACCGCGCCCGGTCGGCGCGTGCCCAAGAACGGTCTGGTCGCGGTGCTCTCGGCCGCACCGAACAAGGCCAAGGCAGGCTCGTCCTGGCTGGGCAGCCCGCCGGTGCGGCTTCGTCGCGCGACCGAATCCAGCGACACCTCGCGCACGTTCGATCCGCCACTGCGGCTCAAGCTGGCCCGTGCCTTCGTGGAGACCTGCCGGTTGATCCCGGTGATGGTGACCTTCGCCATCGGCCTCAGCGTGCTGCTCGTGCTCGCGTTGATCGCTCAGCACACCGATTATCTTGTCGCAGCGCTTGTCTCAGGTCTGGTACTGATGGCCGCGGGCGCGGTCGCCGGTGCCATCGCGGTGGCCGCCAAGTGGTTGATTGTCGGGCGGATCCGCGCGGTGGAGTACCCGCTGTGGAGCTCGTTCGTGTGGCGCAACGAGGTCTCCGACGCCTTCGTCGAGACCGTCGCGGCGCCGTGGTTCGCGCGGGCCGCCACGGGTACTCCCGTCATGAATCTGTGGCTTCGCGGACTCGGTGCCAAGATCGGCCGCGGGGTATGGTGCGAGTCCTACTGGCTACCGGAGGCGGACCTGGTGACACTCGGTGACGGCGCGACCGTGGAGCGCGGCTGCGTGGTGCAAACACACCTGTTCCACGACCGCATCATGTCCATGGACACGGTGACACTCGACGCGGGCGCCACCCTCGGCCCGCACTGCGTCGCCCTGCCCGCCGCCCACATCGGGGCGGGCGCCACCATCGGCCCGGCGTCGCTCGTCATGCGCGGCGACGTGGTTCCGCCGTCGACTCGCTGGTGGGGCAATCCCATCACGCACTGGACCGATCCCGCCTCGACGCGGGAGTCGAGGCAGCGCGGAGCCGCCTGATGCGGAGCAAGTTCTACGAGGACCCCATCGACGCGTACCTGCCGCAGAATGGCAATCGCGGCTACCGTGTGTCGCGCTACGAGCTGGAACTGAGCTACCGACCCGCCAGCAACCGGCTCGCCGGGCGTGCGGTGATCATCGCGGTCACCACCACGGTGCGGCCGTGGTTCACCCTCGACCTGTCGCAGGCATTGATGGTGTCGAAGGTTCTCGTCAACGGATCGAAGGCGGTGAAATTCGTCCATCAGCAGGGCAAGCTCGCGCTCACGCCGCAGCAGAAGATCCCCGCCGGTGGCGTTCTCGAGATCACCGTCCACTACTCGGGCACCCCCAAGCCGGTGCGCGGCCCATGGGGCGAGGTCGGCTGGGAAGAACTCACCGAGGGCGCGCTGGTCGCGAGCCAGCCCAACGGCGCCGCGTCCTGGTTCCCGTGCGACGACCACCCGAGTTCCAAAGCTTCCTACCGGATTTCGATCACCACCGACAGCCCGTTCTACGCGCTGGCCAACGGCACCCTGGTCGGCAAGCAGGCCAAGGCCAGCCAGACCACCTGGGTGTACGAGATGGCCGAGCCGATGGCGAGCTATCTGGCGACGATCCAGATCGGCACCTACCGCAAGTACCGGGTCGGCGCCGTCGGTGAACCGGTACCGATGCACGCGGTCATCCCGCCGCGGTTGCGGGCGAGCTTCGAACACGACTTCGCGCGTCAGCCCGAGATGATGGCCTTGTTCACCGAGCGGTTCGGGCCGTACCCGTTCGACGACTACTCCGTGGTCGTCACCGACGACGAGCTCGACATCCCGATCGAGGCGCAGGGCATCTCGATCTTCGGCGCCAACCATTGCGATGGCAAGCGCGGCGCGGAACGTCTTGTCGCACACGAACTCGCGCATCAATGGTTCGGCAACAGCCTCACACTGAAGCGGTGGCAGGACATCTGGCTGCACGAAGGTTTCGCCTGTTACGCGGAATGGATCTGGTCCGAAGCGTCCGGTGGGCCGACCGCCGATCAGCTGGCGCGGGCGGCGCGCGCGAACCTGGCGCGTCAGCCGCAGGACATCATCGTCGGCGATCCCGGACCCAAGGACATGTTCGACGACCGGGTCTACAAGCGCGGGGCGCTCACCCTGCACGCGCTGCGGCTGGAACTGCGCGATCACCTGTTCTTCGAACTGATCAGAGAGTGGACCGCGCGGTACCGGCACTCCTCTATCACTACGGAGGAATTCGTCGACCTGGCCGGTCACTACAGTGTGGCGCCGTTGCGCGGCCTGTTCGCGATCTGGCTCGGGACCAAGCCGCTGCCGCAATTACCGCCGCTGGGCGGGCAGGCGCATCAGAACACCAGATAACGCTGGGCCAATTCCTCGATGAGCGGATCGTCGGCCTGCACCATCTCGAGCGCCTCGAGATCGTCGGCCACCGAGATGGCCCTGGCGTCGTCCTGCTCGGGGTCGGGTCCGTCCTGGGCGAGCTGACGCTGCAACTTCTGCCGGACTCTGTCTTTCAGTGAATCGCCCATACCTCCAGGGTGCCCGGTAATCAGCCCGCGAACCAGCGTCAGACGGGCGTGAGCCACGTTCCCCATGGCGTGTTGCGGAGCACAGAATAGAGGGCGAGCAGGCCGAAGAAGGACCACACGGTCACCGCGCTGAGCCCGGGTACGCGCCACCGTTGGCCGCGACGAGCGCGCAGGATCCAGTCGATGACGAAGACCGCGAAGGCTACGGTCAGCGGCAGGGCCAGCAGATTGCTGTGCAGCGAGTCGACGATGTTGCCGTCGGTGAGGTTGTGCATCGCGCGCATGCCGCCGCACCCGGGGCAGTACACCCCGAACAGCGCGTACACCGGGCACAGGCCGTAGGAACCCTCGACGTGCGGGTCACGGAAATGCAGCAGGGCCAGCGTGCCGACGCCGAGACCGGCGGCGATCAGCGGTGGCGTCATCCGCTGCCAGGTCGAGCGCGCGGTACCCCGGTTGGGATCCGCGCCGGAAAACTCGGCCGTGACGTGCGTTTTGTCCACTCCAATACGGTAGCGGCGGCCGTACGCCGCCGCCAGCGCGACCGATGCCCGATCGTGCCCTTGCGGTGTAATTTTTCGCTGATTTCAGGCGATTTCACAATGTCAGCACGCTCGGTGACCCAGTTCACAACAAGTGGGACACTGTGACCCGCTAACACTAGCTAGCACCCTGGCTTGCACTGTACGGTGGCCTACGACACAAAGGAGTGCCGACAATGCTTGCGAAGTCGATGATGACGCTCGCGGCAGCGCGATCCATGGTCTCTCACCTCGAGACCGGCGCACTGACCGCACAGTTCCGTGCCGGGCTGCGTACCCGCAGTTTCGCCACCGCGAAATTCAACGCCCCCACCGTCGAGCACCGGGTCGTCCCGGTGACCACCACGGACGGCGCGCAGCTCCGGGTCCACGTCTACGGTCCCGATACCGCCCCCACCCTGGTCCTCATCCATGGCTGGGCCTGCAGTATCGAATACTGGAACCCGCAGATCACCGCCTTCGCCGGCGAGTACCGCGTGGTCAGCTACGACCAGCGCGGCCACGGCGCCTCCACCCTCGGCACCGCCGCCCCCAGCGAACACACCCTGGCCGACGACCTGTCCGCCGTCCTCGACGCGACGCTGCGTGAAGACGAGAAAGCGGTCCTGGCCGGGCACAGCATGGGCGGGCTCACCATTCAGGCCTGGGCCAAGCATCACCCCGAACAGGTCTCCCGACGCGCGTCCGCCGTGCTGCTCGCCAACACCGCCAACGCCGCGATCCGCTGGGAAACCGACATGCTGCCGCTGCTGAACAAGCAGCTCACCGTCGCCCAGTACCCGGTCACCCTGCTGGGCGCACCGGTGCGGATGCCGCAGCCGGTCAGCGAGTCGCTACTGTTCGCGCCGCTGCCGATCCCCGGCGGCTGGCTCACCCAGCAGATTCTGCGCACGCGCATTCTCACCCCCGAGGCCACCGCCGACGAGGTCGACTTCGCGATGGGCATCATCCGCTCCTGCCGCCCGATCGCGCGCGGGCGCCACGCTGCCGCGATGGCCGACATGGATCTGTCGGCAGGCACCGCCAACCTGACCGTCCCGACCACGGTGATCGCCAGCGCCAGGGACCGGCTGCTGCCGCAGCGCCTGTCGCGCCCCATCGTCGACATCCTGCGCCGCACCGGCAACCTGGCCGATTTCCACGTGCTGCCGCACGGCCACCTCAGCAATGTCGAAGACACCGACGCCTTCGATGCCGTTCTGCACCAGATCCTGCGCAACTCCATGAACTCTCGGGCCACCCGCCGCAATGTCGCTGCCCGCTGACCCGAGCCAGTTCTCCTGAGACCGATCAACGGCGATCGGCTCAGGAGTAACCGCGAAGAAGGCCCCCGACCTCGTCGGGGGCCTTTCTCGTAGGTCAAGGGAGCAGCAGACCCCAGTACAGTGCCCAGAGCACGAAACCTGTTCCACCGCAGACCAACAGGACCCATCGGGTCCGCGCTCCGGCGCTCGCACCGGCGAGGGTGTGACGGGCGCGGGCGAGCACGAAACCGAGCGCGACCACCGCCACGAAGGCGATCACCTGCAATGCCAGCCAGGGCAGGGTCCGGCCGAACAGCAAGGGGCCGAACGAGGTTGCGCGGGTGGTGAGGATGTAGCCGAGCTGGACGATCGTGCCGAGCATGCCGATCACCGTCGTGCACAACAGCACTCGCGCAGGCAGCCGATCGGGCAGTCGCCAGGACCTGACCATTCCGGTGAACGCGTAGCCGGCCAGTGCCAGGATCATGCCGAACAGCAAGGTCAGTTGCACCGTGGTCGATTCCCACCAGGATGCGGGAGCCAGCGCCCGCACCGGATGCCCCTGTGCCGCAGGCTGATCCGCCGTCGGCGGGGTCGCGGATCCAGGAAGCCCGTTGACCCAATCACCCAGGAGCTCGCCGTATCCCGGCGCCAAGCCGGGAAGTTTGTCGAAGCCATCGGTAGTCGGTTGTCCGGCGTGCTGAGCGTTCGCGAGTGTGCGCAGCGTGTAGTTCGTCTTTCCGGCATGCTCGAAGGCGGTCTGGAATCCGCGCAGACTGTCACCGGGTGGGGTCAGACGGTCCAGATCACCCCAGATCGCGAGGACCGGCTGGGTGATCCGCTCCAGCACCGGGATCGGGTCGTAATCGGCTTGCGCGAACTGACCGGCGGCGACCAGCTGACGAATACCGTTGCGGGCCAGCACATCGACCATCGAACCGCGCACGCCCGCCGCGCCGAACCGAGTCTCGTTCGCCCAGTTCTGCTGCGCGGCGGGTGCGGCCGAATTCGCGCCGATCGTGATCAAGAACGCCGCGTCGGCGGATCGCGACGCGGCGAGGGGCGCGACCCATCCGCCCTCCGACAGACCCCACAGACCTACTCGCGCCGGGTCGACCTCGGGCCGATTCCGCAGTGCGGCAACCCCTGCCAGCGCGTCGTCGGCCAGGAGGGAGTAGTCACGGTGCGACGGCGTGTAATCCTCGGTGCGCTTGTCGTAGCGCAGCGCGACGATGCCCGCGCGGGCGAACGCCTCGGCGACATGGTCGTAGTGCTCGCCGCTGCCGTCGCCCGATCCGTGGACGAGCACGACGCCCGGCCTGCCGGACGCGCCCGTCGGGGCATGCACGGTGCCTGCGGTGGTCGTGCCGTCCGAGCGGGTGACGGTGATGTCGACGGTGGTGGTGTTCTGCGCGTGCGCCGCCGGGAATCCGGCGACGACGGTGATCATGAAGGTGAGCAGGATGATTCGCCGGAAGATCGAGAGCACGCCAAGTCCTAGTCTGCGGTGTTCGTGCGAGGTGCGGGAAAGGCGAGGAAGCGCGTCAGCACACGACGGGCGCCCGGGCGATCCTGCGGGTGAGACTGCTGAAAACGCTTGAGCAGGGTCATGTAGTCCTCGAAGAATTCTTCGAGTTCGGCCGGCGTCGCGTAGATCGCGCCACGCGAGAAGGGCATCATGTCGGCCCACTCACCCAGCTCGGCACGCTCGGCCTGGAAGCGCTGGAACATCTCGATGTCTTCGGCGATGTGCTGCGCGACAAGACCTTCCATCAGCTCGCGGAGCTCCGGTGACTGCTCGCGGTCCATCCGGTAGCGCAGGTCCTTCGGCGGCGAACGCCACCACCGCTCCTTGCCCTTGGCCAGTTCGGGCGCCTCTTCGATGAAGCCGTGTTCGGCGAGCTGGCGCAGGTGGTAACTGGTCGCGCCGGTGTTCTCGCCCAGCCGCGCGCCCAACGCTGTCGCGGTGGCCGGTCCGTTCTCGGCGAGCGCGCGCAGGATGCGCTGACGCAGGGGATGCGCGAGCGCTCGCAGCGCTGCGGGGTCGGTGATCTCTCTGGGCGGTACCTCGTCGGCCATAGTTACAAAGTACTCTTTGCACAAATATGTGTGCAAAGAACTTTATGCAACATGGGGTCGCGGCCCGTGGCACTATCGACAGCACGCTCATCTCTGGAAACGGAGGGTCCGTGTACGTCTACACCAATCTGTCCGCGGCACTGCGCGACAAGACCTCACCGCTGCGCGAATACCTGCACGAACGGTTTCCCCACACTAGGGGCGTGCAGGCCGAGTACCGGCGAGAAGCCGGACCGCTACTTGTCGACACCGGCGGCGCGAACCCGGCCACGCTCGGCGCCGCGTTCGACTTCGGGATCAGATTCCTGCTGGTACCCGAACACGCGCCGGTCCTGCCACTACTCGGATTCTTCGGCCATCCGCGAGAGTCGGCCGTCATCGAGTCGGTGATCGAGACAGCTCAGGCCGCGGTCGCCCCGACCGCCACCGACGTCGACCGACTCAGCCGAGCCTGCTGGGCCCTTGCCCTGTGCACCGACGTCTACCGGCGGGGCCTGCTCCGCGAGTCAGCCCTGGACAACCTGCTCAGAACCGGCCGCTTCACCCCCGAGCACCTCCTCGCCCTCGCACCCCCCGACGCCATCCGCCAACTCTGGGAACTCCGCGGCCTCGCCGAAGAACACCTCCTCCCCCACCTGCACCCCCCGACCTTCCCCGGCCCCACCTTCGACGCCTCGGTCCTGTGCAACGCCGACGCCGACCTCATCAGCGCAGGCCTGCTCCTCGACCTCAAAACCCACCTCGGCCCGAAGAACCAGCGCACCGGCATCCGCGCCGACTCCCTGACCTCCAACGACCTCTACCAGGTCATCGCCTACGCCCTCTTCGACCACACCAACACCTACGCCCTCACCCACCTCGGCCTCTACTCGGCCCGCTACGCCCACCTGTCCACCTGGCCCCTCCCCGACCTCCTCACCACCCTCGCAGGCACCCCCATCGACATCACCCACGAGCGCGCAACAGTCTGGAACCTCCTCGGCGGCCACTAGATACAGCAAAAGACCCTCCCCGGTATCCCGGAAAGGGTCTGATGGCCTCGGAGCCGCCTGGGGGAATCGAACCCCCGACCTTTTCATTACGAGTGAAGCGCTCTACCGACTGAGCTAAGGCGGCGTGCCATTTCGGCGACGCGAGTCTATCGCGGGAAGGGGTAGAACGCGAAAACGGGTGGTCAGGTGGTGCGGGCGGTGATGAGGGTGGCGGTCATGGCGGCGATGGCGAAACGAGGTTTCACGTTGAGGTCGAGGGCTTCGCGGCAGGCCAGGACGGCGTCGATGCTGCGGAGCAGGCCTTCGGGGCGGACGTTGGTGGCGAGGTCGGTGATCTCGTCGGCCATGTCGGGGTGAGTGAGGGTGATGGGGGTGCCGCGGCCGGCGAATCGCATGGCCAGGGCGTCGCGGTACATGCCGGCGATGTCGATGAGGGCGCGATCGAGTGCGTCGCGGCCGGTGCGGGTGGCACGGGACTTCTGGCGGCGTTCGAGGTCTTTGAGGACGCCCGCCGAACCGCGGGTGGCGGAGGCGGAACCCTTGCCGGTGCCGCCCGCGCCGAGAGCGGTGGCGAGTTCGTCGCGTTCGCGGTCGTCGCGATCGGCGCTCATCAGTTTGGCTTCGTCGTCGGCTGACTTCACCAGTTCGTCGGCGGCGGCGTAGGCGGCGCCGGGGCGCTCGGTCGCGGTGACCAGAGCGAGGGCGCGCTTGCGTCGTTGGCGGGAGTCCTCGTCGGTGGCGAGGCGGCGGGCTCGACCGACGTGGCCGCCGCTGACCGAAGCCGCCCAGTCGGCGGTCTTCGCGTCGAGTTGGTCGCGCTCGCGCAGAACCTGGGCGATCGCGGGAACGGTCGGCGTCACGAGGTGGACGTGCCTGCAACGCGAGCGCAGGGTGACGGAGATGTCCTCGGGGTCGACGGTGGGAGCGCACAGCAGGAAGACAGTGCGGTCCGGCGGTTCCTCGACCACCTTGAGCAGGGCGTTGGCGGCTCCCTCGGTGAGGCGGTCGGCATCTTCGACAACCACGACCTGCCATCGACCGGTGCTCGGGCGACGTGCCGCGATCTGCACGATGGCCCGCATCTCCTTGGTGCTGATGCTCAGCCCCTCGGGGATGATGCGCCGCACGTCGCCGTGGGTACCGGCCATCGTGGTGGTGCAGGCATGGCATCGCCCGCACCCGACGGTATCGGGATCGGTGCACTGCAGCGCCGCCGCGAAACACAGCGCCGCGACGGATCTCCCCGAACCGGGCGGCCCGGTGAACAACCACGAATGCGTCATCGCCCCGGTGACCACACCGGCCCGCGCCGCCTTCGCGGCAGCGGCCAGCTCGGTCTCGACCACGTCCTGGCCGACCAGTCGATCGAAGACACCTGCCACGCGCTACACCCTAGCCGCGGGGTCCGACAGGATTCACCGAGGCCGGGCGGGACGCGGGCGAGCGATCAAGCCTCGTCTGTCCCCGCGGATTTCGCGGCAGCCTTCTTGGCCGGAGCCTTCTTCGCTGCCGTCTTCTTCGCGGTGGTCTTCTTCGCCGCGGTCTTGGTCGCCGTCTTCGTCGCCGTCGACTTCGCCGCCGCCTTCTTCGCGGGCGCCTTCTTGGCCGCCTTCTTCGCGGTGGTCTTCTTCGCCGCCTTCTTCACCGGCCCACGCGCCCGGCGATCGGCCAGCAGTTCGGACGCGCGTTCGTCGGTGATCGACTCGACCTCGTCGCCCTTGCGCAGGCTCGCGTTGGTCTCGCCGTCGGTGACGTACGGGCCGAAGCGACCGTCCTTGATCACCATCGGCTTGTCGGTGGCCGAGTCCTTGCCCAGCTCACGCAGCGGCGCCGCGGCCGCGGCCTGACGCCCGCGACGCTTGGGCTCGGCGTAGAGCTTCAGCGCCTCCTCGAGGGTGACCGAGAACAACTGATCCTCGGTCGCCAGCGAACGGGAATCCGTGCCCTTCTTCAGGTACGGGCCGTAGCGGCCGTTCTGCGCGGTGATCTCCTCGCCCGAGGTGGGATCGTTGCCGACCACGCGGGGCAGTGAGAGCAACATCAGCGCGTCGTCGAGGGTGATCTCGGCCAGGTCCATCGACTTGAACAGCGAACCGGTGCGCGGCTTGACCTCCGGGGCCTTCTTGGTCTTCTTCGCGGGCGCCGCGTCCGGTTCGGGTGCGGGCGGTTCCGGCAGCACCTCGGTGACGTACGGGCCGAAACGTCCTTCCTTGGCGACGATTTCGTTCCCCGACACCGGGTCGACGCCGAGCGAGCGACCCTCCTGCGGCGTCGAGAACAGCTTCTCGGCGACCTCGGGCGTCAGCTCGTCGGGCGGCAGATCGTCGGGCAGGTTCGCCCGCTGCGAGATCCGATCCCCTTCGGGGTCATCGGGATTGATGATCATCCGCTCCAGGTACGGACCGAAGCGGCCGACGCGGACCACGACATCGCGGCCCTCTTCGTCGACGAACATCTTGATCGAGTTCACTTCGCGCGCATCGATGTCGTCGAGCTGCACGGAAACCATCTTCTTGAGGCCACCGGACCGCGCGACCGAACCCTCGGCGCCGGATTCGCCACCGAAGTAGAAGCTGGACAACCAGTTTCCGCGTTGCTCGCGTCCACCGGCGATGGCGTCGAGGTCGTCCTCCATCGCGGCGGTGAAGTCGAAGTCGACAAGTCGACCGAAGTAGGCCTCGAGCAGGCCGACCACCGCGAACGCCACCCACGCCGGGGCCAACGCGCTACCGCGCTTGTAGACGTACCCGCGATCGAGGATCGTCTTGATGATCGAGGAGTAGGTAGACGGGCGGCCGATGCCGAGGTCTTCCAACGTCTTGATCAGCGAGGCTTCGGTGTAGCGCGCGGGCGGGTTGGTGCTGTGGCCGTCGGGAGTGAGCTCGACGGCCGTGACGCTCTGGCCCTCTTCCAGTGCGGGCAAACGGGATTCGGCGTCGTCGGACTGACCACCCGCCTCCTCGTCCACGCTCTCGACGTAGGCCTTGAGGAACCCGGCGAAGGTGATGGTGCGACCCGAGGACGAGAACACACACTCCTCGCCGGTCCGCGCCGTGCCGGTGATGCGCAGGGTCAGCGTGGTGCCGCGCGCGTCGACCATCTGCGAGGCGACCGTGCGCTGCCAGATCATCTCGTAGAGCTTGAACTCGTCGTTGTCGACCTTCGAGGCCAGCTGACCGGGCGTCATGAAGGTGTCACCCGAGGGACGGATCGCCTCGTGTGCCTCCTGCGCGTTCTTGACCTTGCGGGTGTACTGGCGTGGCGACGGCGAGACGTACTCCGCGCCGTAGAGCTGGGTCGCCTGCGAGCGAGCCGCCGCGATCGCCGACTCCGACAGCGTCGTGGAGTCGGTACGCATATAGGTGATGTAGCCGTTTTCGTACAACCGCTGCGCGACCCGCATCGTGCGCTCGGAGGTGAACCGCAGCTTGCGGCCCGCTTCCTGCTGCAACGTGGAAGTCATGAACGGCGGGTACGGCTTGCGCGTGTACGGCTTGGCCTCGGCAGAGCTGACCTCGAGCGCGGCGCCGTCGAGCGCCTCGGCCAGCCTGCGGGCATAGGCCTCGTCGAGCACGACGACACCGGTGGCCGACTTGAGCTGACCGTCGGAACCGAAATCGCGACCGGAGGCGACACGGTCGCCGGAGACCTGCACCAGGCGAGCGCCGAACGTGCGCGGGTTGGTCGAATCGGACTTCTCGTCGGGACCCGCGTCGAGCTTGGCGGCGATGTCCCAGTACCCGGCGGAGCGGAACGCGATGCGCTCGCGCTCACGCTGCACGATCACCCGGGTGGCGACGGACTGCACGCGACCGGCGGACAGCCGCGGCATGACCTTCTTCCACAGCACCGGGGAGACCTCGTAGCCGTAGAGGCGGTCCAGAATGCGACGGGTTTCCTGCGCGTCGACCAAATCGTTGTCGAGCTCGCGCGTGTCGGCGGCGGCGGCGAGGATGGCGGGCTCGGTGATCTCGTGGAAGACCATCCGGCGAACCGGGACCTTCGGCTTAAGCGTTTCGAGCAGGTGCCAGGCGATGGCCTCGCCCTCGCGGTCGGGGTCGGTGGCGAGGTAGAGCTCGTCGGCGTCGGCCAGCAAGCTCTTGAGCTCGGCGACCTTGGCCTTCTTATCCGGGTTCACCACATAGATCGGCTCGAAGTCGTGATCGACGTCGACACCGAGGCGTGCCCACGGCTGTCCCTTGTATTTGGCGGGCACGTCGGCGGCACCGCGCGGCAAGTCGCGGATATGGCCCACCGAGGCCTCGACCGTGTAGTTGCGACCCAGGTAGGGCGCGATCTTGCGGGCCTTGGTCGGCGACTCGACGATCACGAGACGACGCAGGGGTCGGCCCTGGTCGGCTGAACTGCGGTCTCGTGTTGCCACCGGCGAACACCTTCCTTCTAGATCCGCGCGTCGGGAGGTCCGCTCGGTGCGCGGCTGGGGCAGACGGCGACGTTCGGACATCACCACCAGTGACGTTTATACCCTGCGCACTTGGGGTAGAGGCATTTGCGGCGTTTCACGACGCGGGCGCTGTCCTGGGCGATGGTACCCGGAAATGACTCGTCCCCCTCCTCCGCATGCGGAGGAGGGGGACGAGGCGTTGTTGTGTTTCGCAGCTCAGGAGAGCGCGCGAACGCCGGTGGCCTGCGGGCCCTTGGTGCCCTGGCCTACCTCGAACTCGACCTTCTGGTTTTCCTCGAGGGTACGGAAGCCCGTGCCCTGGATCTCCGAGTAGTGGACGAAGACGTCAGCGGAGCCGTCCTCGGGCGCGATGAAGCCGAACCCCTTCTCCGCGTTGAACCACTTCACAGTTCCCTGTGCCATTCTGTTTCCTTCTCTTTCTACCGGAAACGGCGGACAACTGGGTTCGTCCACCGGGCCCGTTCCGACCGCTGTACTGTTGGTCCCCCTGCAAGGAAATCCTGAGCACGGCGTTCGCAACAACGATCCTGCTGATGGTTTGGACCTTGGATCCGTCCCTCGAACACAGAAGCTTGCGACCGAGACCCAGTGAACCATGTCTCTGCGCAATTCGACAGTCGAGTTACCGACTATTTGCAAAATTCATGATCTTGCGAATGTGCAGGTAAGGGACAGATTGGGTGTATCCGTACTTTCGGTCTGTTTGCTTCTTGATAACCGAGTGAGCTTCCAGCAAACATGCTGTGACCCAGATCGCTACTGGGTTACGAAATCCCAGGTAGTGGTTGTCGCACACACACGTTTCACACTTCGCGTGTCGCGTGAGAGAAGGACTGGATGAATCCGACAGACCGGACCGAGGTCCGAGAGCACGATACGGGCGAGAGCTATGGGCGATCGTTGCTGAATCGTGTCCTGACCGAGGCGGCTGCCGGCGGCAACCCGCTGACCCACATCGCCGAGTTGCCCGCACGGCGCGCGCGCACCACCGCGTGGCCGCAATGGGTGCCATCGGACCTGGTCACAGCCCTGGACGCGCAGGAGATCGCGCTGCCGTGGGAACACCAGACCCGCACGGCCGATCTCGCGGCGACCGGGAACCACGTCGTCGTGAGCACGGGAACCGCGTCCGGGAAATCGCTCGGTTACCAGCTACCGGTGCTCACCGCGTTGCACGACGACCCACGCGCCACCGCGCTGTATCTGTCCCCCACCAAGGCGCTGGGCGCCGATCAACTCCGCGCCGTCGGCAGCCTGATCCATGACAATCCGCTGCGAGAGGCGCATCCGGCGAGCTATGACGGCGACACTCCCGCCGAGGTCAGACAGTGGGTGCGGGCCAACGCCCGCTGGATCTTCACCAATCCCGACATGCTGCACGTCGGGATTCTCCGTTCGCATCAACGCTGGGCACGGGTACTGCGCAACCTGCGATATGTGGTGGTCGACGAATGCCACGCATATAGAGGAGTGTTCGGTTCGCATGTGGCGCTGGTGTTGCGAAGGCTGCGTCGGCTCGCCCGGTTCTACGGCGCCGACCCGGTGTTCATCCTGTGCTCGGCGACCAGCGCCGATCCGGCCGCGTCGGCGAGCAGGCTGATCGGGGCGCCGGTGGCCGCTGTCACCGAGGACGGATCGCCGCGCGGCGCCCGGACCGTCGCCCTGTGGGAACCGCCGCTGAGCGCGATGCGCGCCGGTGAGAACGGAGCACCGGTGCGGCGGACCGCGACCAGCGAGGCGGCCAAGATCATGGCCGCGCTGGTGGCCGAGGGCGCCAGGACCCTGACCTTCGTTCGCTCGCGGCGCGGTGCCGAACTGATCGCGCTCGATGCCCGTCGCATCCTCGCGGAAACCGCCCCCGAGCTGCAGGAACGGGTTGCCGCCTACCGGGCGGGCTATCTGGCCGAGGACCGGCGGGAGCTCGAGCAGTCGCTGTCGCAGGGGACATTGCTCGGTGCGGCGAGTACCAACGCACTCGAACTGGGCGTCGACATCGCGGGCCTCGACGCCGTGGTCATCGCCGGTTTTCCCGGAACGGTGGCCTCGTTCTGGCAGCAGGCCGGGCGGGCGGGCAGACGGACGCAGGGTTCGCTGGTGGTGCTCGTGGCTACCGACGACCCGCTCGACACCTACCTGGTGCACCACCCGCAAGCGCTGCTCGACCGGCCGATCGAGGCCACCATCACCGACCCGTACAACCCTTACATCCTCGGCCCCCAACTGCTGTGCGCCGCGATGGAACTGCCGCTCACCGACGAAGAGGCGAGCGAGTTCAGAGCCGACGAAGTGCTCGCCGACCTCGCTGAGCAGGGCCTGATCCGGCGCAGGCCGGGCACCCGCGGCGCGGGTGCCCGCTGGCACATCACCGCGCACACCCACCCGCACGACGACGTGGATGTGCGCGGTGGACTCGGCGCGCCGATCGCGATCGTCGACGCCGAGACCGGACGCCTGCTCGGCACCGCCGACGCAGGCCGGGCACCCGCCACGCTGCACACGGGGGCTGTCCATCTGCACCAGGGCGAGACCTATCTGGTCGATGAACTGGACCTCGAGGGTGGTGTCGCGTTCGTCAACGAGGTGGATCCCGGCTTCACCACCAGTTCCCGGCAGGTCACCTCGATCACCGTCGAGGGGGTGATCGAGGAGCGCGTGCTCGGTGCGGTCACGGCGGCATCCGCGCAGGTCGCGGTCACCAACCAGGTCATCGGCTACCTGCGGACCCTGGTGACCGGCGAGGTGCTCGACCAGGTGGAGCTCGATCTGCCAGCGCACACCCTGCACACCAAGGCCGTTCTGTATACCGTCACGCCCCGGCTGCTCGCCGGCGCGGACATCTCCGACGAGCAG
This sequence comes from Nocardia sp. NPDC057272, assembly GCF_042668615.1. Lineage (NCBI taxonomy): Bacteria > Bacillati > Actinomycetota > Actinomycetes > Mycobacteriales > Nocardiaceae > Nocardia > Nocardia sp. NPDC057272. Next base: position 28,200 of record NZ_JBHUYK010000027.1, read on the forward strand.
CTTCCCGGCGCGTTGCACGCCGCCGAGCACGCCGCCATCGGCATGTTGCCGCTGGTCGCGGGCTGCGACCGGTGGGACATCGGCGGTGTCTCCATCGCCGAACATCCCGATACCGGTGCGCCGACGGTGTTCGTCTACGACGGCCAGCCCGGTGGCGCCGGCTTCGCCGAGCGCGGATTCGCCCAGCTCACAGCCTGGTTGTCCGCCACGCTGAGCGTGATCCACAGCTGCGCGTGCCAGGACGGCTGCCCCTCGTGCGTGCAGTCGCCCAAGTGCGGAAACGGCAACAACCCCCTGAACAAGGACGCCGCCGCGCGCTTGCTGGCCGCCGTCCTCGGCGAGCTGCGGGCTCATGGGGAGCTACCTGCGGATTCATGATGTACGCACGCTCGCGGCGTGACCGGCGAGACACCGCACTCGAAGAATGCTGGTCACTCGTCCGAATTACTGCTGACCAGCAGCGATATGTCGGCCGGCGCCCAGCGTCCGAATAAAAAGGACCACTCTTCTATTAACTGGCACATAGCCAACTGGAGCCACGGGCGCGATTACATCGTTTTTTTCATTTTTTTCTCGCCCAGATCAAAGAATGCGCATGAAATAGCGCAAACGCACTTCCGGTTAATTCGAATTGGTTCGGTGCGGAACAACCACCGGCCAGTGATAACACTTGCGCGTCACTCATTCTCTTCCACCGGACCCGCCCGTGCCGAAGCCCGCACAGTGCGCATACCGAACACTCCCGCTGACACATTCGCCTCGACATCTACAACAACATCCCACTGCGCGACCGAGCACCGCCGTACTCGAACCCCCATCCGCCGGGCGATCTCCCCGGCCTCCCCACATCCCGCCTCCGCGCTCTGTGCCAAGAGACCCGCTGCGGCCAGCGCGCCCAGATCAGCGGCCCCCTGCGCCCGATGCCGAGCCACCACCGCTACACCCACCTGGCCCACCAACAACGTCAGGCAGATCAACCCCGCCAACGCCACACACACGAACGCCGTTGCCCCACCTCCGTCCGCCTTCGACCTCGACCACGACGACCTACGATCCTTCGATTCGCACGGTTTCACCTCGAGAGCCGCTCCCCTCCGCCGGCACAGGCGCATCGCCGTCACGGATCCACTCCCGGCTCGGTGACGGCTACCGCTTCGGCTCGAAGGCGCAGACCGGGAAGGAGCGGGGTGTTCGCGGCGACGGTGGCGACCACCCGATCGCCTTCGGTGCGGAGTTCGACAGTCGCGCCAGATGGGGCGACACTTCGGCCCGCGGTGATCGCGCGCGAGGTGTCACCCCGGGCAGCGAGGCGGGCGGTCTCGCGGGCAGCGTCGGTACAGCGGACCTGGGTGGATCCGGCGAGCAGTGCGCCGACGCACAGGGCTACGGCGCACACCAGGGCCGCGAGGGCGATGGCGGCCTCGACCGTCACCGCACCCGCATCGGTCCTGAGAGTGCTGGTGTCGCGGCGGTTTACACGCTCGTGTTGAGTGCCTTGTCGATGATGCCGGTCAGCGCGTTGACGATGCTGTCCCCGGTGACGACCCCGTAGAGCACGGCCCCGAAGGCCGCCGCGGCGATGGTGCCGATCGCGTACTCCGCCGTGGACATGCCGTCGTCCTCGAGCAGCAGACGCGTGATTCGAGTGCGAGCCCCCAGGTATACCGCGTGCGCGAACGTCATCGTGATCCCCTCTCTGGTTGCACCGCGCGGCTGATCCGCACGGTGAAGTTTCGGTGGCCCCGTCGCAACCGGTCACAGCAGCCCACCGCCGCCGAGCACGCGGTCGGCGAGGCCGATAACGACCGGGACGATGCCGAGGCAGACGAAAGCGGGCAGGAAGCACAGGCCGAGCGGGCCACCGATCAGCACACCCGCGCGTTCGGCGCGCGCGACGGCAGCGTCCTCCACGGCTTCGCGGCGTTGCGTGGCGAGTTCGCCGACTGCCGCGGCCAGCGAGGCGCCGGAGCGCGCCGAACGACGTGCCATCCTGGCCAGCGACTCCACGTCATCGGCGCCCGCCGACCCCACCGCATCCGCGGCCGCCCGCTCCCATGCCGTCGCCGCGTCGGCGCCCAGCGCGAGAAGGTCTGCGGCCCTGAGCAATGCCGCCCGAAGAACCGGCGGCGCTGTGGGCGCACTGGCTCGCGCAGCCGCGGCCATCGGCAGTCCTGCTCGGAGGCACGCGGCCAGGAGATCGAACGCGGATGCCGACCCGAGCGGGTCGACCTTCGCGGTGTCACCTGTCGCCCCGGAGACGCCGACCGTCGTCGCACCGAAAGCACGCACCCGTCGACTGACGGCCACTCGCCCTGGTAGCACCACAATCGCCACCGCCGCGAGCAGCAACGCCCCCGGCGAAACAGCACCAGCCATCCCCTGCACTGCAAATCCCCTCCTCGAGTTCGGTCCACACCCATCCACACCCCGATTCGAACTGCGCCACGCGGGGCACCGCGGTTCGTACGTGGTCTTGTTCGGTGATCACATCTGTCCACAGGCATTCGGATCGGCGACTACTCCCGCCCTGCGGTCCGGCCGTGCCGCACACCGAGTGACGCTGTGCTCTTGCAGCAGCACACATCTGTCCACAGGGCATCCACACGAGTTGTCCACTACCGCCGTCCGTTCGACACCGTCCGGTGCGGATCAGGCTGCGCTCTTGCGGGTGATGACATCTGTCCACAGCAGTCCACAGCAGGCGAGGGCGGCGCCCAGTGGGAGAAGTAGTTCCCCAGCTGGGGCAGCGAACAGGATGGTGAGCGGGGCAGCTCCCATCAGTTGTCCTAGGCCGATACCTACCAGAGGAAGGCCGGCCAGGACGGTGGCCGATGCTCGGGCGCCGGCCAGTGCGGCTTCGGTGCGGTCCCGGAAGCGGGTGCGGCCGAGTAGGTCGGACCTGGCGGCGGCGAGTAGTTCCGCGAGCGCCAAGCCGTGCTCTTCGGCCACCCGCCAGGCGGCGGCGACTCGCGACAGTTCCTCGGCGACAATCGAATCCGGCTGGACCCAACCGTCGGCCCCGGACCCACCGAGGCGGCTGCGGCCGGCACTGATCGCCAGTACGCGCGCCGCTTCGCCGCGCGACTCGCCTGCGGCGGACTCGGCCGCCGCGCTCGGGTGGGCGCCCACGCGGAGCTCCCCGACCACAGCTTCGAGGCCGGCCAGGAGGTAGCCACATTCGCGTCGCCGTTCGCGGTCACCTCGACCACGCCGTTGCCGGACCGCCACCGTGGTTCCCAGCATGAGAGCGGCCAACCCGACGCCGGGTCCGAACAGGAATGCCGCGCACCCCAGCGCGATTCCTGCACACCACTCCACAGGCACGCGTTTTCGCGCACTGCTCCCGTTCGGCGCGAACAGCCGGGTGAATCGCCGTTGACCGCCTGCCACGGGCAGCACCAGCACCGCGATCGCGCAACAGAGCAACGCACTACCCATGAGCCCGCCTCCTCCACACCGAAACCCGCATCTCGTTCGACACTCTCGGCGGCGGCTCCGAGCTCCACCCGCAGCGATCGCCGCTCCGCATCGTCGACCACCGGCCGTCGCCCGGAATGGCGTCTAGACCTGTGAAGCCACTTGCCCGCCCATGGAATTCGCGCGTGACGACACGAATCCCGCACAGCCACCACCGCATACGCGACCGGGTTACTCATCCGAGACGCACCTCGAGTAGTCGGTGCAGTTCACCGGCCGCAGGAGTCGGATGCTTGTCCGACCGCCAGGCCGGGGTGATGTGGACTCCCTCGACATCACGGTGCAGGACACCGATTTCGTGGAGGGCACGGGTTCCGTCGGAGCGGCGTCGAACGTGCAGGACCACCTGGACGGCGGCAGCGAGCTGGCTGTGCAGGGCCGCCCGGTCCATCCCACCGAGCGCGGCCAGTGCCTCCAGGCGCGCGGGAACTTCCTGGGGCGAGTTGGCGTGGACGGTCCCCGCACCGCCGTCGTGGCCGGTGTTGAGGGCCGTCAAGAGATCGACGACTTCGGCACCACGGACCTCCCCGACGACAATGCGATCCGGGCGCATCCGCAAGGCCTGACGGACCAAGTCGCGCACCGTAACAGCTCCTACCCCCTCAACATTGGCCGTCCTGGCAACGAGGCGAACGACATGCGGATGGACCGGGGCGAGCTCGGCGGCGTCCTCCACACACACGATTCGTTCGGCAGGGTCGACGGCGGCGAGCAGGGCTGAGAGCAAAGTAGTCTTTCCCGCTCCGGTACCTCCGACAACCAGGAACGCGAGGCGGGCGCGGACGATGTCACCGAGCAGACGGCGGGCGTCCGGGGGAATCGAACCGGCGGCCGCCAGCGCGTCGAGGCCCTGGGTCGCCGGGCGGAGGATGCGAAGGGACAGGCACGTGCCGTCGTGGGCGACGGGGGCCAGTACCGCGTGGAGTCGAACGCCGAACGCATCGCCGAGCGTGGCTTCGGTTCCGGCGAGTTTGCCGTCGACCCAGGGTTGAGCGTCGTCGAGGCGGCGGCCCGCGGCCAAGGCCAAGCGCTGGGCGAGGCGGCGAACAGCGGCTTCGTCGGCGAAGCGAACATCGGTCAGCTCCAGGCCGCGGCCACGGTCGACCCACACCGCATCCGGCCCGGTGACGAGTACATCGGCGACCCGGGGATCGTGCAGCAACGGCTCCAGCAGCCCCGCACCGGTCATCTCGGTCTGCAACAGGCGCAGGGCCCGGAGCAGATCGGTATCGGCGAGCACGCCGCCCGCTTCCGTACGGATCGCGGCCGCCAGCTGCGCGGCATCTGGGACGCCCGGATGCTCGGCGAGGCGCTCACGGACGCGTTCGAGGAGGTCGACGGTCACAAAGGAGGTCATGTCGCGTCGGCTCCGTCCATCCGAGGGGCCGCACGAGGGATGCAGCGTCCGGCGCCGGCGGGGGTAGTCATCCCTCGGCTCCGACCATGGCGAGGACGGCGTCGGCGGCGTCGCGCAGGGGGCCGCGCCGGCGGACGCTCAGGCCACCGCGTTCGAGGCGGGAGGCGAGGCCGGCTTGCCCGCGCACTGCGGCGAGAAGGGGCAATCCGAGAAGTTCGGCGACTTCCGCGCCGCGCAATCCGCCGGGCGCGGGACCACGGACCACCAAGCCGCGGTTGGGGTTTCGTTCTCCGAGATAGGCAGAGACGACTTCGGCCGCGGCGATGGAGCGCAGGCGGGCCGGTACGACAAGGACGACCAGATCGGCGGCGTCGAGCATCGCGTCGGCTGCCGGGCCACGCTCACACGACACATCGCAGACCACGAGATCTCCCGCGTCCCTCCCTGATTCGATGACCGCACGGACCGCCGCCGGTGCCAGTCCGACGAACGCGTGCCCCACGGAAGCCGAGTCGGACCGTGATCGCCAGGCACCCACCCCGGTGGCGGGTCGCGCTCGGCCACAGGACAACACCGCCAAGCCGGGAGACCCGACGGGCAACGCGTTGTGCAGCGCCGCAGCCGACACCCGGCCGTCCTCGATGATCAGGTCCGGCCAGCGCAGCCCCGGCACGTTCTCCATGCCCAGCACCAGATCTATCCCACCGTCGAGCGGGGCACCGTCGATCAACACCGTGTCGCGGCGCACCCGCCGGGCGGCCCCGCGCAGCGCGATCGCCGCGGCGAGCGTGGATGCGCCGGCACCTCCTCCCGCGCCGACCACCGCGACGACTATCCCTTCGCCCGTGCGGGATTCGGCGTGTTCGGCGAACTGTTCGACCAGTGCGACAGCCGCCGAGGGCAACGCGACAACTCGTTCGGCACCCACCGCCGTCGCCGCTTGCCAGTCGGGCACGGCAGGCTCTCCCTCGGTGACAAGGACGACGCCCGCCCGCCGCGGGAATCCGCCGGCGGCGGCGGCAACAGCGGCGGCGGTATCGAGGATGACTATGCCTGCCCCGGCCCACGCATGCCTGCCGACCGGCATCGCCCGTTCCTCGGTGACGCGCTCGGCGGCCGCCGCAACTCGACGCACCTCCGCGCGCAGCCGTTCGTCACGCACGAGCACGAGAGCGGGCGCGATCTGTGGCGGGCCACCGCGCATCGGGACTGGGTTCATACGACTCAGCGTTGCCGAGCGAGGAGTTCATCAACACCCCGAAAACACCGATTGTGGATAACTCGGGGGTGTGGAGAACTTTGACGATCGTCCCGGAAATAGAGGACGGCCCCAGCCGGGGGGGAGGAGGCTGGGGCCGTCGGGTTCAGCCCCGGGGGGTCGGGCTGAACGCGCCTGGACTAAGTCCAGGTGCCAGCAATACTACACCCACCCCCTGCTGCGGGCGCAAGTAGCATTCGCCGACATTCTTCGGCGATTCGCGCCGTCCGGCGTCCCCGGGGCAAACCCTTTTCCACGGTGCGGACAGTCGATCCTGCGGTGCGCGCAGGTCGTGCCTATTCTGTTGACGTGACGCCAGAACGCGACCAGACCCCGCCTACGGACACAAGTCTCGGCAAAACGGGCCGAGCCCCGGTGCCGGGCGGGCGCGTCGCCGCGTTCTTCGATCTCGATAAAACAGTGATCGCGAAGTCGAGCGCGTTCGTCTTCAGCAAACCGTTCTACGCACAGGGTCTGCTCAACCGCAGAGCCGTGTTGGAGAGCAGCTACGCACACTTTTTGTTCCTGCTTTCCGGTGCAGATCACGACCAGATGGAACGGATGCGGGCAAACCTCGCCAACATGTGCGCGGGCTGGGATGTGGAGCAGGTGAAAACCATTGTGGCCGAGACTCTTCACGATCTGGTCGACCCACTGATCTACGCCGAGGCCGCCGATCTGATCGCCGATCACACGATCCGCGGCCACGATGTGGTGATCGTCTCGGCCTCCGGCGAGGAGATCGTCGGACCGATAGCTGAGGTGCTCGGCGCCTCGCACACCGAGGCGACCCGGATGGTCGTCGAGGACGGCAAGTACACCGGCGATATCGAGTTCTACTGCTACGGCGAGGGCAAGGTCGCCGCCATCGAGAAGCTCGCCGCCGAGCAGGGCTACGACCTGTCGCGGTGCTACGCCTACTCCGACTCGGTGACCGACGTGCCGATGCTGAGCGCCGTGGGCCATCCGACCGCGGTGAACCCCGACCGCGCGCTGCGCAAGGAGGCGGCGAGCCGCGGCTGGCCGGTACTCACGTTCTCCAACCCGGTGTCGCTGTGGTCACGATTCCAGGCACCGTCGACCACCACCGTCGCCGCGACGGCCGCTGTCGGACTGAGCGCGATCATCGCCGGCGCGATCAGCTACCGACTGCTCCGCAAACGACGCTGACCGGCCGCTGTGCAGCACGAATCTCCGAGCGACACGCCGAATTCCTCGGGATTCGGTAATGCCTTAGAAACCCTTGATGTGAGTGCCATCACAGTGTAAGAATGGAGTCACGGAAGGACGGAAGGCCAAGACGGAGCCGGAAGAGAAGGTTTCGCCTCCCATCCCACCCTTCCCAGCACGGACACCAGGCACCCACGCGGAGCGCGCCGCGACAAGGCCGAAAGAGTTGTGGGCCTGCGAAATTCGAGCCAACGTCGGCGAACGCCTCGCACAGGTTGCGGGGATGAACCGGCGGGGTTGGGATGATCGCCGAGGCCACCGAACACAACCCACCCTGCACGCTTGGTAACCGGGTGTTCCGTGCTAGCGGGCGGTGAGGTCGAGCAATCGACAACGCCGCCCGTTTCGACGTGTACGGCCGGGTTCAGCCGGCCGCCGCATCGGCGATCGAGTTCGCCTCGCGGGCTCCGTCTTCCAACGCTCCCGCACAGAACAGCACCCAGCCACCCACGCCCTCCGCGGTGCCCATGCCGAATCCGGCGGCCGCGTCGAGGTAGGCCTGACGGCGGCGCAGCCAGAACACTTCGGGCACGCCGAGGCTGTGCGGGTCGAGTCCGCTGGATACCGCGACCAGCCGCGAGGCAGCACGCGCGACGACACCGTCACCGGTGCCGAACGGACGCAGCGACAGCAGCTCGCCGTGCACGATCGCCGCGATCACCGGGGCGGGCGCCTTGCTCGACTGGACGGTTTGCGTGAGCATGTCGAGCCGCTCGGCGACGCCGGGAGTCGAGCGCGGACGACCGAGTTCCCGCTCGTCGGTCACCAGGTCGGCGGCGGCCAGCAGGTGCAGCCGGGCCAGCGCCTGCAGGGGCGCGCGCCGCCAGGTGCCGACGAGATTGGTGAGCGCGTCGCCGTCGAGCGCCTGACCCACCCGCAACGCGCCGGCCAGCACCGGGTCACTGACCTGACCGTCGGCGGGCAGGTCGGTGCTCGCGCCTTCGATGGCCGCCGAGGAACGGGCGGCCCGCACGGCGGCTTCGGCGGCGGTCGTCGCCCAGCCACGCCGGTTCGACTTGTGCCGATGCACGGCCGCGAGCGCGTCGCGCGCCTTGTCGGCGGCCTCGCGCACGCCGGGCAGGTCGACCAGGGGCTGGAGCGGATCAGTCACGGCATGGAGGTTACCGCTCGTACAGTGCGACCCCCACGGTCACATACAACCCGCGCACCGTCGGCCAGCTGCGATCCGGCCACGGCACCTCGGCGAGCCGCTTGGCCGCCGGGGTCACCGCCCTGCGCCGCCGCGCTTCCCGCTCGGCCAGCCGTTCAGCATCGATTCGATCCACCGGCGTCTCCAACCCCGCGATCCACACCGCACCACCTCGGACGAATCCACGCTACGCCGATGAGCTGGGCTCTCGAAGGGTTTCGAGAGCCCAGCTGACACCCTTACCCCGTGAGCAGCTCGCGGCCAGGGATCGCCTCGAGCAATGCCCGCGTGTAGTCCTCGCGCGCAGACGCGAACACCTCGTCGGTCGTGGCCGCCTCCACCACCCTGCCCTCGCGCATGACCAGCACGTTGTCCGCGATCTGCCGAACAACCGCCAGGTCGTGGGTGATGAACAGATACGTCAGCCCCAGCTCGGCCTGGAGGTCGTTGAGCAAGGTGAGGATCTGCGCCTGGACCAGTACGTCCAGCGCCGAGACCGCCTCGTCGCAGACCACCATCTCGGGCGAGAGGGCCAGCGCGCGGGCGATCGCCACCCGCTGACGTTGCCCGCCCGACAACTCGTTGGGATAACGCCGCAGCACCGACGCGGGCAGCGACACCTTGTCGAGCAGGTCACGCACCACCGCTTCGCGCTCGGCGGGAGTACCGATCTTGTGCACCCGCAGCGGTTCCTCGATCGTGCGGAAGATCGAGTACATCGGATCGAGCGAGCCGTAGGGATTCTGGAAGATCGGCTGCACCCGACGCCGAAAGGCGAACGCGCCCTTGCTGTCGAGCTTCGCGACGTCCTTGCCGTCGAACTCCACGGTGCCCGACGTCGGTTCGAGCAGGCCGAGCACCATCTGTGCGATGGTCGACTTGCCGGATCCCGACTCACCGACGATCGCGGTGGTGGTGCCGCGACAGACCGTGAAACTCACATCGTCGACGGCCACAAAGTCCGTGGACAGCCACGGCCGCTTGCCGCGAATCTTGAACGCCTTGGACAGGTTTCGCACATCGAGCACGGCGTCGAGCAGTGCGTCGGCGGCCTTCTCGGCGACAGCTACTTCGACAGCCTGCGCGCGCACTTCGGCCCGCTGCCGCGACGACGACATCCGCGATGCCGCCAGCGACGGCGCCGAGTTCACCAGCTTCTTGGTGTACGCGTGCTGTGGATCGCGCAGAATCTGCAGTGCGGGACCGGATTCCACCACCTTGCCGCGATACATCACCACCAGGTGCTCGGCCCGTTCCGCGGCGAGGCCGAGGTCGTGGGTGATCAGCAGCACCGCGGTCCCCAGCTCGGTGGTGAGCTGTTCGAGATGGCCGAGGATCTGGCGCTGCACCGTGACGTCGAGCGCCGAGGTCGGCTCGTCGGCGATCAGCAGCTTCGGCCTGCACGACAGGCCGATCGCGATGAGCGCGCGCTGCCGCATCCCGCCGGAGAACTCGTGCGGGTACTGGTTCACGCGGCGTTCGGCATCGGACATACCTGCCTCGGCCAGCAGTTCCACCGCGCGTTCGCGGGCCGCGGCGCCGGTGGCGATACCGTTGGCCACCAGGGTTTCCCGAATCTGGAAGCCGATCTTCCACACCGGGTTCAGGTTCGACATCGGGTCCTGTGGAACCAGGCCGATGCCGTTGCCACGGATGGCGACGATCTCCTTCTCCGACGCTTTCGTCAGGTCCTTGCCGTCGAACAGGATCGAACCGCCGGTGACCTTGCCGGTGCCGGGCAGCAGGTTGATGATGGCGTGCGCGGTCGTCGACTTACCCGAGCCGGATTCGCCGACGATGGCGACGGTTTGCCCGGGGTAGACGGTGAGGCTCACGCCGCGAACGGCGGGGATCTCCTTGCCGTCGGAGGTGAAACCGACGTCCAGGTCCCGGATTTCGAGCAGTGGCTCCGGTGCGGATTTGTCGAGGCTCATCGGGTGCGCTCCTTCGGATCGAGCGCGTCGCGCACCGCGTCGCCGAGCATGATGAAGCTCAGCACTGTGATGGCCAGCGCGGTCGCCGGATAGAACAGGATCGGCGAGGTACGGATCTCGGTCTTGGCGCGGTCGATATCGGCGCCCCAGGACACGATGCTCGGCGGCAGACCGACGCCGAGATAGGACAGCGTCGCCTCGGTGACGATGAAGACGCCGAGCCAGATGGTGGCGACCACGATCAGCGGACTCGCCGAGTTGGGCAGCACGTGTTTCATCAGCGTGCCGAGACGCGACACCCCCAGCGCCTTCGCGGCGGTGACATATTCGCTGTTCTTGGCCTCGATCACCGCGCCACGCGTGATGCGCGCGGCCTGCGGCCAGGTGAAGGCCACCAGGATCGCGACGACCGTCATGATCCCGGCGGGCCGCAGCAGCTGCAGCAGCACGATCGCGGCCAGCACCATCGGAATGGCGTAGAAGATCTCGGCGATGCGCGAGACGATCGTGTCGAGCAGCCCACCGTAGAACCCGGAGAGCGCGCCGAGGATGCCGCCTACCAGCAGGAACAGCATCGCCGATGCGATGCCGACGCTCACCGACGCACGCGCCCCGTAGATGGTGCGCGCATAGATGTCACAGCCCTGCTTGTCGAATCCGAACGGATGACCCTCGCGCGGGCCGTCCATGCCGAACTCCCCCAGGCACAACCGCGGGTCCTGGCTGGTGAACAACGACGGCCACAGCACCACGAGCATGACGAACACGATCAACACCACCGAGACCAGGAACACGGGGTTTCGGCGCAGTCGCCGCCACGCGTCGCCCCAGATGCTGGTCGGGGTGCCCTGGTCCAGGACGCGGTCGGTGGCGAGCACCTCCACCTCGTCGGCGGGGGCCACGAAATGCTGTTGCTTGTCATGCATAGCGGATCCTCGGGTCCAGTGCGGCGTAGAGCAGGTCGATCACGAGGTTGACGATCAGGAACACCACCACCAGCACCGTTACGAACGACACCACCGTGGGCGGCTCGCCGCGGATGATCGCCTGGTACATGGTGCCGCCGACGCCGGGAATGTTGAAGATGCCCTCGGTGACGATCGCGCCCGCCATCAGCGCGCCGAAATCGGCGCCGAGAAAGGTGACGACCGGGATCATCGAATTCCTGAGAATGTGCACGCTCACCACGCGTCGGCGCCCGAGCCCTTTGGCCGTCGCCGTGCGAACGAAGTCGGCGGATTTGTTCTCCGCCACCGAGTTTCGGGTCAGCCGCAGCACATAGGCGAACGACAGCGAGCCGAGCACGAACGCGGGAACGATCAACTCGCCCAGGCTCGCTTTACCCGTGACAGTAACCGGGGCGATCCCCCATTTCACACCGAGAAAGAATTGCGCGAGATAACCGACGACGAACACCGGCAGCGCGATGATCACCAGGCTCGCGATGAGCATGGTCGAATCGAAGAGTTTGCCCTTCCGCAGCCCGGCGATCATGCCGAACAAGATGCCGAACAAACCTTCGATGAACACGGCGAGAAACGCCAGCCTGATGGTGATCGGAAAGGCGCGCTCAAGTTCTTCACGGACTGGCCTGCCCGAGAACGAGGTGCCGAAATCTAAAGTGAGAATCCCCTTCAAGTAATGCAGGTACTGCACGATGAAAGGCTGATCGAGGTGATATCGGGCGCGCAGTACCGCCTCGGCGGCCGGCGTCAGCTGTTTCTCGCCGGCCAACGCCTTGATCGGGTCACCCGGAATCAGAAAGACCATTGCATAGATGAGCAGCGTCGCGCCCAGGAATACCGGGATCATCTGGAGCAGACGCCGAACTACGTACCAAGCCATCGTTACCTCCGAAAACGACCGGGGCCGAGCCACTTCGCAGTGGCCCGGCCCAGCTGTCGAGTTCTATTTCTCGATGTTCTCGAAGTCGAACAGGCCGTTCCAGGTGAGCTCAGCCTTGGTGACCTTGTCCGAGCGGCCCGCGTTGGCGACGTAGTCGAACACTGGGATGTCTGCCATCTCCTTGATCATGATCGCCTGCGCTTGCGCGATCAGCTTGTAGGAATCCGCCTGCGTCGGGGCGGCGAGGGCGGCGTTGAACAGCCGGTCCACCTCGGGATTGTTGTAGTTGACGTTGTTGGTCTCGGAGAAGCTGTAGTACTGCGAACCGAGGAACTGCATCATCGTGGGGTAGTCGCCCTGCCAGCCGTAGCGGAACGCGGTACCGATCGTCTTGGCGTTCACCGCGTCGCGAATGTTCTTGAACGTCGGCATCGGGTTGGCGACCGCGTCGATGCCGAGGGTGTTCTTCACGCTGTTGGCGACAGCTTCGATCCAGGCCTGGTGGCCGCCGTCGCTGTTGTAGGTGATCTGGTACTGACCCGACCACGGCGAGATCGCATCAGCCTGCGCCCACAGTTTCTTGGCCTGGTCGGGGTTGTAATCGAACACTTCCGCACCCGGCAGGTTCGCGTCGTAGCCGGGCAGGGTCGCGGCGGTGAAGTCGCGCGACGGCGTGCGCGTGCCGTTGAAGATCTTGTCGATGATCTGCGGGCGGTTGATCGCCATCGAGATGGCCTTGCGACGCAGAATGCCTTCCTCGCCACCGAAATGCGGCACGGTGGTCTGGATGCCGATGTGCTGGTTCTGCGCGGTCGGCTTGGTGATCGCACGGTCGCCGAGGTCGCTCTCGTACGTGGTGATCGCGCTGTCGGGAATGGTGTCGAGGGTGTCGAGATTTCCGGCCTGCAGATCCGCGTACGCGGTGTCGTAGGACTGGTACATCACGAATCGGAGGCCCTTGTTCTTGGCCGGACGGCCACCGGGATAGTCCGGGTTGGGCGTGAGATCGATCTTGACGTTGTGTTCCCAGGAACCGAACGCGTAGGGACCGTTGCCGATCGGCTTCTCACCGAACGCCTTCATATCCTTGAAAGCGGCATCGGGCAGCGGATAGAACGGCGCGTAGCCGAGCGCGCTCTCGAAGTCGATCGAGGGCGACTTCAACTCGACGGTGAAGGTACGGTCGTCGACGACCTTCAAGCCCGACATCGTCTTGACGGTGGGATTCTCGGCGCTCACCTCGTCGAACCCGGCGATCGGGCTGTACACGTAGCTCTGCAGCTGCGCGTTGTCGGCGAGTGCGCCGTAGTTCCACGCGTCGACGAACGATTTCGCGGTGACCGTGGTGCCGTCGGTGAACTTCCAATTCGGCTTGATGGTGATCTTGTACGACTTCCGATCAGCCGTCTCGATCTTCTCGGCCACCTCGTCGTGGGCCTCACCGTTGGCGTCGTAGTACTTCAGCCCGGCGAACAAACGGTCGACGACGCGGCCGCCCATGTTCTCGTTGGTATTGCTGGGCACCAACGGATTCTGCGGCTCGCCCGCATTGGTGGTGACGATGCTCGAATCAGCACTGTCGTCGGACGAGCACGCGGTGAGACCGAGGCTTGTGGCCGCCAGTCCCGCCGCGACCAGCGCGGTCGCTCTGATGAATCTCAACGCTCTCTCCCGGTTCAATTCCGTGGCTAACGGTCGGAGGTTAGCGGCTCCGGCTGGATTTTTCAGCGATCCGAGCCATTTTCAGTTCACATGTATCAGTACGGTTACTCGCTGGAAACGCAGGAAAAATTGCCGAGCCCCTCGCCCTCGGCAGAAAAATATGAACAAATATCGGGAACGCTCAGCTGAACCGTTGAGTAAAAACGATAGCTCGCGACCGTCCGGTCTGTCCGGCGAAGTCATCGGATGAACTAGCCCTATTGACCGCCGCGAAACATCGTCACGACAACGGGACACGCCGTCGCGGGTCCGTTGGCTACTGTCTAGACAGCTGGGCCGCACCCCGGCGACCGACCCGACCGCACCAGGCATGTGAGGCTGAACCGACGTGACCGAAACTGCTGCAGGACACCAGGACTCGTTTCCGCCCAGTACGGAATTCGCCGCCGCCGCCAACGCGGACGCCACGCTCTACGACCGTGGCGAGACCGACCGCGACGGCTTCTGGGCCGAACAGGCCAACCGGCTGCACTGGCACAAACCCTTCACCGAGGTACTCGACTGGACCGACGCGCCGGTCGCGCGCTGGTTCGGCGACGGCGAGCTCAATGTCGCCTACAACTGCGTCGACCGCCACGTCATCGACGGGCACGGCGACCAGGTCGCCATCCACTGGGAAGGCGAACCCGGCGACTCGCGCGACATCACCTACCGCGAACTGCTGGAAGAGGTCTCGCGAGCGGCGAACTACCTGACCGAGCTCGGCCTGGAGGCAGGCGATCGCGTCGCGATCTACATGCCGATGGTGCCCGAGGCGATCGTGTCGATGCTGGCGTGCGCGCGACTGGGACTCACGCACTCGGTGGTGTTCGCGGGATTCTCGCCGAGCGCGCTGCGCCAGCGGGTCGACGACGCCGAGGCCCGATTGATCATCACCACCGACGGTCAGTGGCGGCGCGGCAAGCCCGCACCGCTCAAGGAGGCCGTCGACGAGGCGCTGGCAGCCAAGGGCGACGTGCCGTCGTCGGTGGAGCACGTGCTCGTGGTGCGCCGGGTCGGCACGGAGGTGCCGTGGACCGACGGTCGCGATCTGTGGTGGCACGAAACCGTCGCCGCCGCTTCGCCTTCGCACGACGCGCAGCCCTTCCCCGCCGAGCACCCGCTGTTCATCCTCTACACCTCCGGCACCACCGGAAAGCCCAAGGGCATCCTGCACACCACCGGCGGCTACCTCACCCAAACCGCCTACACCCACCACAACGTCTTCGACCACAAAGCCGGAGACGACGTCTACTGGTGCACCGCCGACATCGGCTGGGTCACCGGACACAGCTACATCGTCTACGGCCCCCTCGCCAACCGCGCCACCCAGGTCGTCTACGAAGGCACCCCCAACTCCCCCGACGAACACCGCCACTTCCAGATCATCGAGAAGTACGGCGTCACCATCTATTACACCGCACCCACCCTGATCCGCACCTTCATGAAATGGGGTCGTGAGATCCCCGACGCCCACGACCTGAGCACCCTGCGACTGCTCGGCTCCGTCGGCGAACCCATCAACCCCGAAGCCTGGCGCTGGTACCGGGAAGTCTTCGGCGCGAACAAGACTCCGATCGTCGACACCTGGTGGCAGACCGAGACCGGCGCCATCATGATCGCGCCGCTGCCCGGCGTCACCGCGGCCAAACCGGGCGCCGCGATGGGCCCGCTGCCCGGCATCTCCGCGACGGTCGTCGACGAAGAGGGCAAACCGGTGCAGCTCGGCGAAACCGAGGCCAACGGGTACCTCGTGCTGGACAAGCCGTGGCCGTCGATGCTGCGCGGCATCTGGGGCGATATGGATCGCTACCGCGCCACCTACTGGGAGCGCTACGCCGAGCAGGGATGGTACTTCGCGGGCGACGGCGCCAAGCTCGACGCCGACGGCGACCTGTGGGTGCTCGGCCGGGTCGACGATGTCATGAACGTCTCCGGACACCGCATCTCCACCGCCGAGGTCGAGTCCGCGCTGGTCGGGCATCCAGCCGTCGCCGAGGCGGCGGTGGTCGGCGCCACCGACGCGACCACCGGGCAGGGGATCGTCGCGTTCACGATCCTCACCGGCGAAGCCGCGGCGTCGGCGGGCCCCGAGCTCGTCGCCGAACTGAAGGCGCAGGTGTCCAAGGAGATCAGCCCGATCGCGCGGCCACGCGAGATCCACATCGTGCCGGAACTGCCCAAGACCCGCAGCGGCAAGATCATGCGCAGGCTGCTGCGCGATGTCGCCGAGGGACGCGAGCTCGGCGACACCTCCACGCTGGTCGATCCGGGCGTTTTCGAGGCCATTCGCACCGGGAGCAACTGACGCGCACCGGCCGGTGACATCGGATGTCACCGGCCGGGTCCGTTAGGATCGCGTAGAGGTGTGCCGGGAAGTCTGGTCGGCATGCGGTCGTGAATCCGAGTCGATGAGCGCCCGCAGTTCCGTCGACCCCTGCCGGAAGGCTTGCCCTTGATCACGCGCGTCCGCTCCGAGCTCACCCGCTATCTCCGCACCGAAACGGTCGGCGGTGCGCTGCTGCTCGTGGCCGCCGCGGTGGCCCTGATCTGGGTGAACTCGCCGTGGGGCGCGAGCTACCAGACGATGGTCGACACCCACCTCGACATTCCCGCACTGCACCTCGACCTCACGTTGGCCGATTGGTCCAAGGACGGACTGCTCGCGATCTTCTTCTTCGTCGCCGGGCTCGAGCTCAAACGCGAGTTCGCCGTCGGCGAGCTACGCGACCCGAAACGGGCAGCGCTGCCGGTCATCGCCGCGGTGGGCGGTGTGATCACCCCGGCCGTGATCGCGCTGGTGGTGGGCCACGGCGTGCCCGGCATGGACAAGGGCTGGGCCATTCCCGTCGCCACCGATATCGCCTTCGCGCTCGCGATCCTCGCGATGACCGGTTCGCGGATCCCCACCAGCGCGCGGGTGTTCCTGCTGAGCCTGGCCGTGGTCGACGATCTGCTCGCCATCGTTCTCATCGCGGTGCTGTTCACCGCCTCGCTGTCGCTGCTGTGGCTGGCCGCCGCCTTCGCCTGCTGCGGGGTGTGGGCACTGGCCCAGAAGCTGCGCCTGCACACGCCGCTGTTCTACATTCCGGTCGCGCTGGTGTGCTGGTACGCGCTGCACGAGGCGGGCATCCATCCGACGCTGGCCGGCGTCGCACTCGGGTTGCTCACCAGGGTCCGCAAAGATCCCGGCGAGGAGATCGCGCCCGCGACGCACCTCGAGCATGTGGTGCAACCGATCTCGGCCGGGTTCTGCGTACCGGTGTTCGCGCTGTTCGCCTCCGGTGTGCCGCTCAACGGCGCAGTGTTCGGATCACTGTTCACCGACCGGCTCGCGCTGGCGATCATCCTCGGGCTCCTGCTCGGCAAAACCATCGGAATCTTCGGTGTGAGCTGGGTCGTTATCAAGCTCGGCTGGGCGAAACGCCCAGCCGGACTGGAGTATCGCGACATGTTCGCCCTGTCGGTACTCGGCGCGATCGGGTTCACCGTTAGCCTTCTCGTGGCGGAACTCGCGCTCGCCGACGTCGGCGACGATGCCATCGATCTTGCCAAGGCCGCCGTTCTGGTGACCTCGATGGCAGCATCGCTGATCGGATCGGCGCTACTGTTGCGCCGAGGACGTGTGCACCAGGCGCGCCGCGATGCAGACCAGTTACCACAGGGAGAAGGGTCGACGAAGTGAGTTACACCCAAGGCGGAAATGACGGTCGGACGGTCACTTCGATCCCGTTGACCGACGCCAATCCGCCCGGATCGGCGAGCATCGGCAGCCTCGTGCGCGATGCCACCGAGCAGATGTCGACACTGGTGCGCGCCGAGGTGGCGCTGGCCAAGGCCGAGGTCACCGGTGAGATCAAGAAGGGCCTCACCGGCAGCGTCTTCTTCATCCTCGCGCTGACAGTGCTGCTGTTCAGCTCGTTCTTTTTCTTCTTCTTCCTCGCCGAGCTGCTCGACATGTGGCTGTGGCGCTGGGCCGCGTTCCTGATCGTGTTCTTGCTGATGGTGCTCACCACTGTCCTGCTGGCCTTGCTCGGCTGGCTCAAGGTACGGAAGGTGCGCGCGCCGGAGAAGACGATCGGTTCGCTCAAGCAGGCCGCCGAGGTGCTGCCCGCCGCGTTCACCCACCGCGACGCGGCCGACGCGCACGCGGCCATCGGATCCAGTGGTGCGGGCGCCACTTCGCTGGAGAAGTCGAGCAACCGATGACGCGCCGGGCGGGCCCGGTCGCAACAGCCGGACCCGCCCACTAGGCTCGATCGGCGTGTCGTCCAATTCATTCCCGGATCCCTCCAGCGTCCGTTTCGACGGACCGTGGACCCACCGGGACGTGCACGCCAACGGAATCCGCTTCCACGTCGTCGAAGCAGTCGCCGCCGAAACCGACGGCACGGACCGCCCCGAGGCGCCCCTGGTGCTGCTGCTGCACGGTTTCGCCGATTTCTGGTGGTCGTGGCGGCATCAGCTGACCGCGCTCGCCGGCCACGGGTATCGCACCGTCGCCGTCGACCTGCGCGGCTACGGCGACACCGACAAACCACCGCGTGGCTACGACGGCTGGACCCTCGCAGGCGACATCGCCGGCCTGATCCGGGCGCTCGGGCACACCGAGGCCACGCTCGTCGGCCACGCCGAAGGCGGCCTGGTCTGCTGGGCCACCGCGGTGCTGCATCCGCGACTGGTCCGCTCGATCGCGCTGGTGAGCTCGCCGCATCCCGCCGCGCTCAAGAGCGCCGTGCTGCGCGATCCGGCCCAGCGGGCGACCTGGCTGCCCGATTTCCTGCGGTATCAGCTACCGCGCTATCCCGAAAACCTGCTCACCCGACGTGGTGGCGCCGAGGTGGAGCGCCTGCTGCACGATCGGGTCGGTGAATCCTGGTCGCGCAGTGCGGAATTCGTCGAGACCGCGTCGCGGATGCGCCATGCCATCCGGATTCCGGGGGCCGCGCACAGTGCGCTGGAGTATCAGCGCTGGGCATTTCGCAGCCAGTGGCGACCGGACGGCAAGCGGTTCATGGCCACGATGCGCACCCCGATCGACATCCCGGTGTTGATGCTGCGTGGCGAACAGGATTCGTATCTGCTGGATGCGACGTACCAGCGGGGAGAGTCGCTGTCGCCCCGTCGGACGCTGGTCTCGATACCGCGAGCGGGGCATTACGCGCATCAGGAGAACCCCAGCAAGGTCAACGAGGCGCTGACCGCGCACTGGCGCGAGCAGAACGGTGTCAACGGGTCACCGCCCCACGACGACTTGGTTTCGCCGTGATATCGGAGCGCTGGCGCGCTCGAGCGGGGCCCCTGAGGCCCCGATCTTCCCTCCCTACGGGTACTCCTTCGTCGCACCCTTCGGTCAGTCCAGATCGGGGCGGGCCCCTTTGGTAGAGACACATCAGGATCACCCGGCCCAGGCTGTGTGGGGGGGCGACGACATCGGGATTACCTGCTCCGGGGCTGGGTGATCAGCTCAGTACGCAGGCGCCCGTGTTGACCGGTGTGCTGCTCGGAGCGGCCGCGGCCAGTTCGGACGCGACCTCGTGCAGGGTGAGGACGTAACCGGTGTCGTCGTCGGTGACTGCCGCGCCGAAGACCACGCCGAGGAGCTGACCCTCGGCGTCGACCAGCGGGCCGCCGGAGTTGCCCGCGCGGACCTGACCGCGCACCGTGTAGACCTCACGTTCGACGGTGCCGTCGCGGTGGATGGTCGGGCCGGTGAGGTCGAGAGTCTCGCGGACACGGGCCGCGCTGGCGGTGTACGGGCCGCCACCGGGGTAACCGAGCACGATCGCGCTCTCGCCCGAACTCGCGGGCTCAGGGGCCTGGGGCAGCACGGGGGCGGTCAGACCGGGGACGGCGAGGACCGCGATGTCCTTGGACGGGTCGAACAGGACCACGGTGGCGTCGAGCGCGCCGCGCGCGGTGTCGACCGACACGGTGTTGGTGCCCGCCACGACGTGCGCGTTGGTCATCACGCGTTCCGGCGCGACGATGAAGCCGGAACCTTCGAGCGCCCGCTGGCAACTGGGTGCGGTGCCGCGGATGCGCAGCACGCTCTGCTGCAGCGACGCCGCAACAGGGCTGGCCAGCACCGAGGGATCCGGCGGTTCGACGGCGGCGATCGGAGCTCGGCCGAACGGGCCGATCACATCGGGCAGGCCCGACGTGTCGAGCAGCTTGGAGAATTCGTTGGGAACCTTGCGCAACCAGTCCGGCGCGACCGAATTGACGTCGGCGAGCACCTTCGACCCATTGATCGCGGCGGCGACAGCGGGCTGGGACGCGGTGGCCAGCGGCAACGCGAGCAGCCACGCCGCGACCAGCACGGTCACCGCCTGCAAGACCGCGCCGACAACGCTGTCCACGCTGCGCGCGACCGGCTGACGGATGCTGGTGCGCGCGGCCCGGCCGAGCACCATGCCCGCCACCTCACCGACGATCACCAGTAGCACGATCAGCAGGATGCCGCCGAGTACCCGGCTGCGACCCTCACTGAGGTGCTTGAGGATGTGCGGTGCGATCAGAATGCCCGCGACCGCGCCCAGCGCGACACCGAAGAACGCCAGCGCCGACGCCACCGCGCCCTGCCGCCAGCCGGTGGACGCCGCGACCAGCGCGATCAGTACCACCGCGATGTCGAGCCATACCGAGGCGGTCACAGGGTCATTCCGACCGCAGCCAGCGAGCTCTCCAGGTCACGCACGTCGCCCCGATCCCAGTTTCGTTCCCACCCAGCGGATTTGATGATGCCGGCGAGGATACCGCCGGTGAGTCCCCACACCAGCATGCCGTCGACCTGGAACGCGGGGCTCTGGTAGCCGAGACTGCCACGCACCATGAATCTGTGTGCCGGATCGAGCAATTCGGTGAGCGGCACACGCACGACACGCTCGGTTTCGCCCTGATCGACGACGCGGACCGCGCTGGGTGCCCGCCAGTAGCCGAGCACCGGGGTCACGTCGAATTTCGACGGCGGAACGAACAGTTTCGGCAGCAGGGCGAACGGCTGGACACCGGCGGGATCGAGTCCGGTCTCCTCCGCGGCTTCGCGCAGGGCAGTGCCGACCGGGCCATCGTCGCCGGGATCCTCGGCACCGCCGGGGAACGCGATCTGGCCGCGGTGCTGGCGCATGGTCGAAGCACGCTGAGTGAGCAGGACGTCGGCGTCGGCGGGCAGGCCCCCGGGCACCGACTCGTCGGCGTCGGGCGAGCCGCCGAACAGCACGAGGACAGCGGCCTGGCGTGGCCTGCCGGTGATCGACATGGCCCGGCGCAGGGCGCGGGAAGTAGCGAGCGTGTCGTCGGCGTCGGGACCGCCGGATCTGATCGCGGTGCGCAACCACGAGGGAACGCCGGAATCGTCGAGCCTCGCTACATCGTTCACGCCATCGCCTTCGATCCACACGCCACTGTTACGTCCTCTGTCATACCGTGACCCCGAGCTTCGCGGATACCGTATCCGCGATGTCGGCCACGTCGGCAAACGTACGCACCTCCACGCTCGCGATGGTGCCGTCGGCCCGCACGAGCACCGAGACGGGCAGCACCGCGGGCGCACCGACCGCACTGCGCACGGCGGCCTGCGGATCCTCGACGCCGGGCAGGGTGATGCCGAGTCCGGTCAGCCGAGACAGTGCCTTCGCCTCGTCGGGATCGCTGTGCACGGTCATGACCGTGAGTGCCGTGCCCGCCCGCTGCGCGAACTCCTGCAGATGCGGCAACTCGGTGGCGCAGGGCCCACACCAGTAGGCCCACAGGTTGAGCAGCGCGGGCTTTCCGGCGAGCGCCGCGGCGAGATCGACAGGCTTGCCATCCGCCAGACAGCTCACCTGGAGACCGGTCAGCGGCCCCGATCCGGTCGCCGATGCGGACGCGGGCGACGGGCAGGGTTGCGACCCCGCCGCCGCTCGTTCCTCGGCCGACACGCCCGACGTCTGCTGCGATGTCCGCGCAACGACGCCGGTGGTCTCGGAACCCTCACGCGGCCACAGCGCCACTGTGGCCGCGACGACCAAGATCACCGCGGCGAGCACCCAGCGCACAGCGGGCCGCCGCAGCAGCGAGGCTTCGCTCACAGGCCGACCATGTTCAGCAGGTGATCGCGCTCCGGGCCCTTCACCAGCTCCGCGGCCACCGCCGGGTCGGTGGGGCCGAGCCCGAACGACGGGCAATCGTCGGCGAGCACGCACGCGCCGCAGGCCGGCTTGCGCGCATGGCACACCCGACGGCCCTCGAAGATCACCCGGTGCGAGAGCATCGTCCAGTCCTTGCGCTCGAACAGCGCACCGACCGCGTGCTCGACCTTGACCGGATCCTCCTCGTCGGTCCACTTCCAGCGGCGCACCAACCGGCCGAAATGGGTGTCGACGGTGATACCGGGCACATCGAACGCGTTGCCGAGGATGACGTTGGCCGTCTTGCGCCCGATCCCGGGCAATTTCACCAATTCGTCCAGAGTGTGAGGCAATTCACCGTCGTATTTTTCGACCAGCGCCTGGCCGAGGCCGATCAGCGAACTGGTCTTGTTCCGGTAGAAGCCGGTGGGCCTGATGTATTCCTCCAGCTCCACACGGTTGGCCTGCGCGTAGTCGTAGGCACTGCGGTACTTCGCGAACAGGGCGGGAGTGGTGAGGTTCACCCGGACGTCGGTGCACTGGGCGGACAGGATCGTCGCAACGGCCAGTTCCAGCGGAGTGGTGAAGTCGAGCTCGCAGTGCGCGTCGGGGAACGCCGCGGCGAGCGTGCGGTTGATCCGGCGGGCGCGCCGGACCAGTCCGATCCGCGTTTCCGCAGCTATCGCACGGTTCTTGCGCTTGCGGGCGGCCGAGATGCCGGTGGGTGCGGCGGCCGAATCCGCTGCCGGATCGGCATCGCCTGCGGCGGCGGGGGCGGGGGAAACGGGCACCGCTTCACCATACGGAACCACTACGACAACATTGCCCGGCCAGTTTGCCCGCTGTGTTCCATCTGAGACCTGGACCGTGTTTACTGCCAGTCATGCAAGGACTCGCTGTGGTGCTCTTCCCAGTGCTGTTGATGCTGTTCGCGCTGGGGATGGAGCGGGTCGAGAATCGGCTCCGAAAGCTTCTCGAACCCGACGAAGAGGTTCAGCAGTACCTGGACAACGCCAGCAACGCCGAAGTGAAAGAGCTGACGAAGCTCGGCCTGCCCGCCGCCGTGGCGCGCGTGCGCAAGCGCCGTTCCCGTACCTCCGAATTGGATGTCGCACGGGCGAGCTAAACGATCGATTCTCAACGCGCAATCCACTCTTTACGTGGTGTCTGTCACTGCGGTGCCGGAATGCCGCGTAGACTGCGCGGTTGGTCGATTCGCTCGACCAGGTTCGCAAGCCATATCCCATAAGGAGCACATTCGTGGACGAGGCCCTCGCCAGAGCAGGCATCTTCCAAGGCGTCGAGCCCACCGCGGTGGCCGCGCTCGCCAAGCAGCTGCAGCCCGTAGATTTTCCGCGCGGCCACGTCATCTTCAACGAGGGCGAACCCGGCGATCGGCTGTACATCATCACGACGGGCAAGGTGAAGATCGGCCGGCGGTCCCCGGACGGCAGGGAGAACCTGCTGACCATCATGGGTCCGTCCGACATGTTCGGTGAACTGTCGATCTTCGACCCGGGCCCGCGTACCTCGACCGCAACCACGGTCACCGAGGTCCGCGCCGTGACGATGGACCGCGACGCACTCAAGTCGTGGATCGATCAGCGCCCTGAGATCGCTGAGCAGCTGCTGCGCGTGCTGGCACGACGCCTTCGCCGCACCAACAACAACCTCGCCGACCTGATCTTCACCGACGTGCCAGGTCGCGTCGCCAAAGCGCTGCTGCAGCTCGCACAGCGTTTCGGCACCCAGGAAGCGGGCGCGCTGCGCGTGACCCACGACCTGACCCAGGAAGAGATCGCCCAGCTGGTCGGCGCTTCCCGGGAAACCGTCAACAAGGCGCTCGCCGACTTCGCTCATCGCGGATGGCTGCGCCTCGAGGGCAAGAGCGTGCTGATCTCGGATTCCGAGCGTCTGGCACGTCGCGCTCGCTGACGTTCGAACACCTGCCGTCCCGGTATGACGGGACCGTTGATGCGTGTGGGCTCACGAGGAGAGGGCCTCGTCCACACCACCGCGGTTTCGTTGTGCCGGGACATCGGCCGTTGTATGCCGGACAGCACTCGATCGCCGACACGGCGAGCGCGTCGGCGATCGAGCGGTGTTCAGTTCTGTTCGGCCCGCAGGTATTCCAGCTGCGCCTGCACGGAACTGCGCGCTGCGGGCCACAGCCGTTTGTCCACGTCGGCGTACACCTTGCGGACCACCGCGAGAGCGCCCGCGCCGGGACCCAGTTCGACCAGCGCGGCCCGCACCTGGTCGAGCCGCTCACGCCGGTGGTCGAGGTAGTACTGCGCCACCGGCGCCGCATCGGGGTGGTCGGGCCCGTGCGCGGGCAGCAATGCCTTACCCGCGCCCAGCTCACGCAGCTTTTCCAGCGACGCGAGGAAGTTCGCCAGCGCGCCCGGCGCGGATTCGAGCACCGTGGTGCCGCGGCCGAGGACCGTGTCACCGGTGAGCACCGCGTCGTCGAGCAGCAGGCTCACCGAATCGGTGGTGTGACCCGGCGTCCCGAGCACCGTGATCCGCAGGCCCGCGGCCTCGATCACCTCGCCGTCCACCAGCGGCACGACCGCGCCACGCAGATACGCCGGATCCACCGATCGCACCGGCGTCCCGGTGGCTTTCACCAGGTGATCGATGCCGCCGGTGTGATCGTGATGGTGGTGGGTGATCAGCGTCAACGCGATCCGGCCGCCGGTGGCCTCGACGATGTCGGCGGTGTGTTTCTTGTCCTTCGGTCCCGGATCGACGACCACATAGGAATCGCTGTCCGGGCCACGCAGCAGCCAGGTGTTGGTGCCGTCGAGCGTCATTTGATTGGGGTTGTCGGCCAGCAGGACCGATGCCGTCGGGGTGACCGGCCTGACCTGGCTGTACGCGGGATGTTCCAGTGCCATGACGGCTGCCTATCCGACCTCGACGATCAATTCCACCTCGACGGGCGTGTTCTTGGGCAGTTCCGAGACGCCGACGGCCGAGCGCGCGTGCACGCCCGCCTCGCCGAACACCTCACCGAGGAACTCCGACGCACCGTTGATCACGATCGGCTGATCGCTGAATCCGGGTGCCGAGGCGACGAATCCGACGACCTTCACGATCCGCACCACCTGGTCGAGCCCGACCAGATCGTGCACGGCCGCGAGCGCGTTCAGCGCGCACAGCCGGGCGGCCTCCTTGGCCTGCTCCACATCCACCTCGGCCCCGACCTTGCCGACCGCCGACAATTCACCGTCGACGAAGGGCAGCTGGCCGGAGGTGTACACCAGCGAACCGGTGCGCACGGCGGGGATGTAGGCCGCGACGGGAGCGGCGACCGGCGGCAGCGTGACACCGAGCCGGTCGAGCGCGTCCTTCCACGCGGTGGCCACGCTATTTCTTCCGCTTCAGGTAGGCGACGTGCTGTTCGCCGGTCGGTCCGGGCAGCACCGAGACCAGCTCCCAGCCGTCGGACCCCCACTGGTCGAGGATCTGCTTGGTCGCGTGCGTCAACAGCGGCACGGTCGCGTACTCCCACAGGGTGACTTCACTCATGGTGTGAGTTTAGGGCTCACCCCGAACGCCTGGGCGAAACGGGTTATAGGCTCGGCGGCGTGGGAGCACCAACAGCAGAGCCGGTTTCGTCGGTTCCCGAACCGTCGACCGGATGGCCACAGCGCGCGGCCAAGGCCCGCTTGCACTACGTGACCGGCAAGGGAGGCACCGGCAAGTCGACCGTTTCGGCCGCACTCGCACTCGCGCTCGCCGCAGGGGGACGCAAAGTGCTGCTGGTCGAGGTCGAGAGTCGCCAGTCCATCGCGCAATTGTTCGATCGGCCACCGTTGCCGCCCACCGAGACCCATATCGCCAGCGCCGACGGCGGTGGCGAGGTGACGGCGCTGGCACTGGACATCGAGTACGCGTTCCTCGAATACCTCGACATGTTCTACAACCTCGGCTTCGCGGGACGGGCGATGCGCCGGATGGGCGCCATAGAGTTCGTCACCACGATCGCACCGGGTCTGCGCGACGTGATCCTCACCGGCAAGATCAAAGAGTGTGTGGTCCGGGTCGGCAAGGACGGCAGGCCCGCCTATGACGACATCGTCGTCGACGCGCCGCCGACCGGCCGGATCGCCGGCTTCCTCGACGTCACCACGGCCATGGCCGAGATCGCCAAGGGCGGTCCGATCGCCTCGCAGGCCGAGGGCGTGTCCAACCTGCTGCATTCCGACCAGACGATGATCCACCTGGTGACGCTGCTCGAGGCGCTGCCGGTGCAGGAGACCGCCGACGCGATCGCCGAGCTCACCGCCGACGATCTGCGGATCGGCACGGTGATCGTCAACCGGGCGGCCACCGCCGAACTCACCCCGGCTCAGCGCGACACGGCCGTGGCGGGCGAGCTCGACACTGCCGCGGTCGCCGCCGACCTGGCGAAGGCCGGCATCACCCTGTCCGAGTCGGACTTCGACGGCCTGATCGCCGAAACGGTCGACCATGCGATCGTGCTGACCGCGCAGAACGCGAGTGCCGCCGAACTGGCGCAGATCGACGTCCCCCAGCTGTCCTTGCCCGCCCTCGGCGACGGCATCGACCTGGGTGGCCTCTACGAACTGGCCGAACAGCTATCCGCGCAGGGAGTCCGATGAGCGAGCACGTTTCCACCCCGCCCGCGCTGGATGTCTCGCAGATCATCGCCGACCCGGCTGCCCGCGTGATCGTGTGCTGCGGGTCCGGCGGCGTCGGCAAGACCACCACCGCGGCCTCTATCGCGCTGCGAGCGGCCGAATCGGGTCGCAAGGTGGTGGTGCTGACCATCGATCCGGCGCGCAGGCTGGCGCAGTCGCTGGGCGTGGCCGAACTGGACAACACCCCGCAGCGTGTGGAGCTGGGTCCCGAGGTCCCCGGTGAGCTGCACGCGATGATGCTGAACATGCGCCGCACCTTCGACGACATGGTGCTCGAGCACACCAGCGCGGACAAGGCGGAGCAGATCTTCGCCAATCCGATCTATCAGACGGTGGCGTCGTCGTTCGGTGGCACGCAGGAGTACATGGCGATGGAGAAGCTCGGCCAGCTGGCCGCGCGCAAGGAGTGGGACCTGATCGTGGTCGACACTCCCCCCTCTCGCAACGCGCTCGATTTCCTCGACGCGCCCAAGCGGCTGGGCACCTTCCTCAACGGCAAGATGATCCGGTTGATCATGGCGCCGGGACGCGGTGTCGGCCGGATCGTCACGGGGGCGATGAGCCTGGCCATGCGCGGGGTGTCGACGATTGTCGGCGGGCAGATGCTCAAGGACGCCTCGACGTTCCTGCAATCGCTGGAATCGCTGTTCGGTGGGTTCCAGGACCGGGCCGAGCGCACCTTCGCGATGCTGTCCAAGCCCGGTACGCACTTCCTGGTGGTCGCCGCGCCCGAGCCGGACGCGTTGCGCGAGGCGTCGTTCTTCGTCGACCGGCTCTCGACCGAGAAGATGCCGCTGGCCGGTCTGGTGCTGAACCGGACCCATCCGGCGTTGTCGGAGCTGTCGGGCGACCACGCGCTGACTGCCGCCGACCAGCTGGCCGATTCGAACCCGCTGACCGCGTCGGTGCTGCGCATCCACGCCGATCGGGTGTCGACGGCGGCGCGGGAGCGGCGGCTGCTGCACCGCTTCACCGGTGCGCATCCGCGGGTGAAGATCGTCTCGGTGACCGCGCTGCCCTTCGAGGTCTCGGATCTCGAAGCACTGCGCGCCGTCGGCGATCAGCTGACCGGCACCCCGGCTTCGGCCTGATCGATTCAGACAAATCCGCTATAGCTCACAATCCGGTAACACTCACCAACGGCGCCGATTCCGCAAACCACGCGGTCTCGGCGCCGTTTGTGATAACGGTCCGGTCTCGTCTGCTAGATAGCCACCTGGTGCTGCCGCTGGGCGTTGAAGAATTCAGCCCACGACGTCACGTCGGGATGCTGTTTGAGCAGCGCACGCCGCTGCCGCTCGGTCATCCCGCCCCACACACCGAACTCGACACGATTGTCGAGGGCGTCGGCACCACACTGCATCAGCACTGGGCAGTGACGGCAGATCGTTGCCGCCTTGCGCTGCGCCGCACCGCGAACGAACAGCTGATCAGGGTCCACTTCCTTGCATCGCGCCTGGGCAACCCAAGCGATCCTTGCCTCGGCCTGCTCTACATCCAGTCGAGCGATGGGGGTTGTGATGTGCATTTGATGTGCCCCTTTGCAGTCCGAACACCGTTGTGCGGCGCTCCAGAATCGCGAGCGCGGATCACAGCAACCCAACTACCGCTGCGTCCCGCACCACATTCCACTTTGAGTGTTAGCTCTATCACACTGGGTTCTCAATCTAGGTAAAGGTATGGCGGTTACGCAAGACCGCCCCCCGATTTTTTGGTACGGGCGTCCATTCAAATCGGGCCAGAACCGCGCAGTAGTGCTGATCACCGGCGTGGCCGGTCGCGACACGCCGATGTGATCATTTTGTTGACACGCCCGAGCAACCCCCCTGGCACCGCGCGGACATTCCCCGTCGAGCAGCACAGCCGTGAACCTCACCACCCCACCCTCTAGTCTGGGATCGTGCCGATCACTCAAACGCTCGCGAGGCTGGCCGGCAGCTGCGCGCTGGCCGCCGTGCTTGTCGCTGGGCTGTTGTTCCCCTTGGCCGGTGGATTCGGATTCATCTCCAACCGCGCCGCCGACGCCGTCGACAATGTCTCCGCCGAACTGGTGGAGGGCACGGTCCCCGCCGTGTCGACGATGGTCGACGCGAACGGGTCGCCGCTGGCGTGGCTCTACGAGCAACGCCGCTTCGAAGTACCGAGCGACAAGATCTCCAACAACATGAAGCTGGCGATCGTGTCCATCGAGGACAAGCGCTTCTCCGACCACAAGGGCGTGGACTGGCAGGGCACGCTGCGCGCGTTCCTCACCAACACCTCCTCGGGTGCCGTGCAGCAGGGCGCGTCGACCCTGGACCAGCAGTACGTGAAGAACTTCAACCTGCTCGTGGTCGCCAAGACCGACGCCGAACGCCGCGCCGCGATCGAGACGACACCGGCGCGCAAGCTGCGCGAGATCCGGATGGCGCTCACGCTGGACCGCGAACTGTCCAAGGACGAGATCCTCACCCGCTACCTGAACCTGGTGCCCTTCGGCAACGGTTCCTACGGCATCCAGGACGCCGCGCAGACCTACTTCGGCATCGACGCGTCCCAGCTCAGCATCACCCAGTCGGCGATGCTGGCGGGCATGGTGCAGTCCAGCTCCAAGCTGAACCCCTACACCAATGTGCAGGGCGTCACCGACCGCCGCAACACCGTGCTCGACACGCTGATCCAGAACATCCCGCACCGCGCCGAGGAATTCCGCAAGGCCAAGGCCGAACCGCTCGGCGTGCTGCCCGAACCCAAGGGCCTGCCGCGCGGGTGCATCTCCGCCAACGACAAGGGCTTCTTCTGCGACTACGCGCTGCAGTACCTGGCCGAGGCCGGGATCAGCCGCGAGCAGATCGACAAGGGCGGCTACCTGATCAAGACCACACTCGATCCGGTGCTGCAGGAATCGGTGAAGCGTTCGGTGAACGAGCAGGCCGACCCCAACCTCGACAACATCGCCGAGGTGATGTCGGTGGTCGCGCCCGGTCAGGATTCGCACCCCGTCCTCGCGATGGCGTCGAGCCGCACGTACGGCCTCAACCGCGACGCCAACGAGACGCTGCTCGGCCAGCCGTACTCGATGGCCGGTGACGGCGCGGGCTCGATCTTCAAGCTCTTCACCACCGCCGCCGCGATGGAGAAGGGCCTCGGCATCGCCGCCCAGGTGGATGTCCCCGGCACCTACGCCGCCAGGGGCATGGGCTACTCGAACTCGCCGGGCTGCCCGGCCGACTCCTGGTGTGTCAAGAACGCGGGCAACTACCCGGGGTCGATGTCGGTGACCGACGCGCTCGCGACCTCGCCCAACACCACCTTCGTGAAGATGATCCAGGACGTCGGCGTCTCGGCCGCGGTGGACATGGCCGTGCGCCTCGGCATGCGGTCCTACACCAACCCCGGCACCTCCGGGCACGGCAACTCGAGCCTGGCCGACCACATCAAGAACAACAACATGGGCTCGTTCACCCTCGGCCCGTTCGCGATCAACCCGCTCGAACTGACGAACGTGGCCGCCACGCTCGGCTCGGGCGGCAAGTGGTGCCCGCCCTCGCCGATCAAGGAGGTCGTCGACCGCAGCGGCAAGACCGTTCCGCTCACCCAGCAAGCCTGTGAGCAGGTGGTCGACCCGGGTCTGGCCAACACCCTCGCCAACGCAATGAGCAAGGACGACGTCAGCGGTACCGCCGCGGGCGCCGCGCGCGCGGCCGGGTGGTCGGCACCGATGTCGGGTAAGACGGGCACCACCGAGAGCCACCGCTCCTCGGCGTTCCTCGGCTTCACCAACGCGCTGGCTTCGTCGGTCTACGTCTACGGCGACAGCCCGACCCCCGGCGAGATCTGCTCGTTCCCGCTGCGCAACTGCGGCGCCAGCGATGCCTCCGGCCTGTTCGGTGGTAACGAACCGGCCCGCACGTGGTTCAACGCCATCAAGCCGTTGATGGACCGGTTCCCACCGCCGGGCCTGCCGCCGGTGGACGACAAGTACGTCCGCGGCGCGAACAATTCCCAGGTCCCCGATGTGGCGGGCAAGTCGCAGGGCGAGGCCACCTCGATCCTGTCCGGCGCCGGCTTCCAGGTCTCCGCCGTGACGGGCGCCGGTTCGCAGGCCAAGGGCACGGTGATGGGCAGTTCGCCGAACGGGTCGGCCATTCCGGGCTCGGTGGTCACGATCTACATCAGTGACGGCACCGTCCGGGTGCCCGCGCCGACGACTCCCCCGCCCGCCGCGCCCGCACCGGTGATTCCGGGGCTGCCGCAGATTCCGCGCCTGCCTCCGATCCCCATCCCGGTGCCGCGCTAGTCACACGACGAAGGCCGCCGTCCGATTCGGACGGCGGCCTTCGTTCGTTCTACAGCCGGGCCTTGACCGCGGCGGAGAGCCGCGACCCGTCGGCCTTGCCGTCGGCCAGCGCGGTGGCGGCCTTCATGACCTGCCCCATCTGCTTCATTCCCGGGCGCTCACCGAGCTGCTCGGCGACCTGGGCGATCGCGGTATCGGCGACCTGCGCCACCTCCGCGTCGTCGAGCTGGGTCGGCAGGTACTCCTCGATGATCTGTTCCTCGGCGCGCTCGTTCGCGGCCAGTTCACCGCGACCGTTCTGCTCGTAGATCACGGCCGCCTCGTTGCGCTTCTTGGCTTCCTTCTGCAGCAGCGACACGACATCGGCATCGGAGAGTTCGTGCGCCTCCGTACCGGAGACCTCGGAAGTCTGGATAGCGGCGAGCAGCATCCGCAGGGTCGCGAGACGCAGTTTGTCCTTGGCTTTCATCGCGGTGGTCATATCCGCGCGCAGCTTGGCTTTCAGTTCCGACATGCGGTTTACCGTAGTCGTTCGCTCAGTGGAGTCCCATCACATTTCCGTCGCGACGGAAATTCCAGACCGTTTGTGCGGAAACACACGCGCCGATCCGGGAGGGGGTCGCCTATGCTGGGCAAATGCCCGTTATCTCGACGTCCGCTGTCCGCCGAACCGCGTTGGGAGCCGCCGGGGCCGCCGTCGCAGGCATCGGCTACGCCACGCTGATCGAACGGAACGCGTTCGTCCTGCGCGAAGCCACGATGCCGGTGCTCGCGCCCGGTTCGCCGACGTTGCGCATTCTGCACGTCAGCGACCTGCACATGATGCCGGGCCAGCAGCTCAAACAGCAGTGGCTGCGCGAACTCGACCGCCTCGAACCCGACCTGGTCGTGAATACCGGCGACAATCTTTCCCATCCCAAGGCCGTGCCCGCGGTGGTGCAATCCCTCGGTGCGCTGCTGGCTCGACCCGGCTTGTTCGTGTTCGGTTCGAATGACTATTTCGCGCCGGTGCCGAAGAATCCGCTGAAGTATTTCAAGAAAGATCACCGTCGCGTCTACGGCGATCCGCTGCCGTGGAAGGACCTGCGCGCGGCATTCACCGAGCGCGGCTGGCTCGATCTGACCCACACCCGGCGCGACCTCGAGGTGGCGGGCATCCGCATCGCCAGTGCCGGCGTCGACGACCCGCACCTGCAGCGCGACCGCTACGACACGGTCGCGGGCGCACCGAACCAGCTGGCCCAGCTCAGCATCGGTGTCACGCACTCGCCCGAGCCGCGCGTGCTCGATCGCTTCGCCGAGGACGGCTACGACCTGGTGCTGGCCGGTCACACCCACGGTGGGCAGCTGGTCGTTCCCGGTTACGGCGCGCTGGTCACCAACTGCGGTATCGACAAGTCCCGGGTGAAGGGCGCCTCGCAGTGGGGCGAGCACACCCAGCTGCACGTCTCGGCCGGCATCGGCACCTCACCGTGGGCTCCCTACCGCTTCTGCTGCCGCCCCGAGGCCACGCTGCTCACCTTGGTCGGCGCCCAGCCCAAGCGGCCGTCCGCCGACACCGGCTTCGGCATTTCGACCTCGGAGGCCGTCGCCCGCTAGGGTCTGGCTCCGAACGACATTGTCATTGAGGTGTCATCAGGAGACGACCGTGAGCAGTGGATCCGACGACAGGCGCGACGACCCGACCGTATTCGGCGGGTCCGCCGCACCGGACCAGCCCGACCAGCAGTGGCAGCGGCCCGGTTCGCCGGATCCGGCTGCGGAACAGCCGAATCCGGGCGCACCAGATTCCACCGCGGTGTGGACGCCGGGCAGCACCGGCCTCCCGCCGACCCTGCGCTGGGACGGATCCGGTCCACCACCCGGGCTTCCCGAACCCACGCAGTGGGCACCGGCGGGTCCGCAGGATTGGCAGGATTCCGGTAACCCTCCTGCGGGACAGCAGGTTCCGCAGCCAGGACAGGCCGACCCCACCCAGCTGCGCCAGCCGGCACCCTGGCCAGGGGCGAATCCGCCTGTGGGTCAGCCGGGTTCGAATCAGCCTTGGCAACATGCGCCTGCCGGGCAACCTGGCCAGCAGTGGCACCCCGGGGCCCCGCAGCCGAGCGGACCGGTAGCTCCCGGCGCCAATTTTCCTGGCGGACAACCTGGTTCGAATCAGCAGTGGCAGCCGGGCACGAATCCGCCTGCCGGACAACAGGCTCCGGGCCAGTGGGGCGCGCCGGTGCCTCCCGGTCAGCAGTGGGGCGGCCCCTCGGCCGGTGCGCAGCAACAGTGGGGCGGTCCGGCGAATCCGCCCGGTCAGCAGCAGTGGGGCGCGCCGGCCGGGCAGGCAGATCCGACCAGGGTCGGCGCACCGGGCTGGCAGCAGCAGGCACCGCAGCAATACGGCGAAATCCCCCCGCTGGATCACCAAGGCATCCAGACGTACGGCCAGCCTCTCCCGCCCAACCAGAAATCCGGGAACAAGGCGGCGATCTGGGCCGCGGCAGGTGTGGCGGCGCTACTTCTGGTCGGCGGCACGATCACCGCGGTCGCGCTCACCCGCGGCGACGACGCGCCGACCACCACCGCGGGCGGCACTCCTTCGATGGTCAGCGCCCTGTCCACCACCCCGGCGCCGGCCTCGTCGAGCAAGCCCAAACCCAGCACCACCACCCCCGCGCCCTCGGGCGCCGCGTCGAACCGCAAACCCCTGATCGAGGGCTACCAGGTGGTCGCCTCCCCTGACCGTGGCGCCGCCTACGACGTCCCGGCAGGCTGGAAGGTCGCCACCGAAACCACCATCGGCGGCGTCGGTGAACCCCCCGGCGACTCGGTGATCGGCAAGGGTTACGCCTCCGACGGCCGCGACTACTGCCCGAACTCCACCCGCACCATGTCGCTGCTCACCGGCTCCAAGAACGCCGACAACGCCGCGGCGGGCGCCGAACTCGGCACCAAGGCCGCCCCCCTCGCCTACCAGGGCTCGAAGGGCACCCCCGGCCCGGCCCAGCCACTGAAATCGATCGACGGCAAAACCGAGGGCATGTTCACCGAGACCACCGGCACCGTCCCCGCCCCCAAACCCGGCTGCGCCGGCACCTACTCCGTCTACACCTACGCCTTCAAAGGCGCCAAGGACGGCAGCTTCGTCATGGTCATGATCGCCGACACCGGCGTTCCCGGCGCCATCGACGCCGCCGAGGCCAAGCGCATCTTCAGCTCCATCAGATCCCTCGACTAACCCCCATCTGACCAGCCAATTTAACGTTTCACGACCCCACGTTGTAAGCTACTTCAGGTTCGCCTCACGGGGTGTGGCGCAGCTTGGTAGCGCGCTTCGTTCGGGACGAAGAGGTCGCAGGTTCAAATCCTGTCACCCCGACGTGTTGGTTGAGACACAAAAGAACCCCTGACCTGGGATTCCTGGGTCAGGGGTTCTTTGCTGTCCGCCCTCGGCAGCTGGGTGGGTACGCAGTCAGTACGCAGCGCGTTTTCGGGCGGCCAGCGCCGCCACGTTGAGCGCCTCGGCGACTGCCTCGAGGTCGTCCGGGAACAGGTCCGCGTACGTGTCGAGGGTGAGCGCCGCCGACTTGTGCCCGACCATCGTCTGAACAGCTTTCACGTTCGCGCCGGCGCTGATCGCCAGCGAGACTGCGGTGTGCCGAAGGTCGTGCGGCGTGACCCTGGGGAACTCCGGAGTGCGAAGTCCCTGTCCCGTCTTCAACTCCTCGGCCCTGGCTTCGAGGGCAGACGACTGCAGCCGTTCCACTGCTTTGTTGAACACCCGCGGGCGGTACGTCGACACCCGGAGCGCCTTGTCCTTCGGCGACCGGAATACCAGAGAATCGCGGCTCTGGCCGACCATGAGCGCTGCGAGGTCGGC
The DNA here is from genome assembly GCF_042668615.1 of Nocardia sp. NPDC057272. Classification (NCBI taxonomy): domain Bacteria; kingdom Bacillati; phylum Actinomycetota; class Actinomycetes; order Mycobacteriales; family Nocardiaceae; genus Nocardia; species Nocardia sp. NPDC057272. The sequence goes on from NZ_JBHUYK010000027.1 coordinate 63,080, forward strand.
GGCCAGGAACTCGGGAAATGGGACAGTCCGACGCTCGTGGTTCTTGGCCGTCGACCAGACCAGCTTGCCTCGTACCTCCGCGACCGCTTCCAGGACGTTCACCCGCCGGCGCAGCATGTCGAAGTTCGACACCCGTAATGCAGCCATCTCGCCCCAGCGGAGTCCGGTATAGGCGAGGAACCGAATCACGGTCCCCTGCTCGACAACCTCGCGGGCGAGTTGTTCGACCTGGTCATGGGTCAGGTACCCATGCGGCCGATGCTTCCGACGCGGAAGCTTGACCCCTGCACAAGGATTCGACGGCAACTGCCGGTCGTCTACCGCGGATTCGAGGATCATGCGCAGCATCCCCACCGCGTTCTCGATCGTGGGTACGCCGGTCTCTGCGGCGACCAGTTCGGCGACCCACGCCTGGATGTGGGCTTCCGAATTTCTTTAAGGCTCTTGCCACCCCAACGGGGGAGAACGTGCGTTTCCCACGTGTAAGTGCGTGTTGAGCTGGTTGTTTCCTTGAGGTGCGCCTGGAAGTCGAGCCACTTCTTACCCGCATCCCCGACAGCTCACGACCCGAGGATGGCGAGACGTGGCTGCCCTGAACAACGGTGCTCACCTGCGAATCAAGCCACGACTGCGCGTCGACTTTGCGAGTGAACCGCTTGGAGTGCTCGTGTCCCTCGTCATCTACATAGCGAGCACGCCAACGCTTGCCTTTGCCCTCCAGCTTGGACGGAACACGCCGCACCGTTCCGTCGTCCTGGCGCTCATCCTTCGTCCAGAGGTCTTCGACCCCAGCGCGGCGATTCCGTCGTGTCGACATGGTCAGGCCGCTCCGTCCGTCGCAGCCAGCTCCTGCTCCGCGATCCAGGCCAGGATGGTCGACTCTCGCCACACGCGTCGGCGGCCGAGCTTGAAGCTCCGCGGCCCGGTTCCGAGATGCGCCCAGTAGCGCCAGGTGCCCGCCGGGATTCCGGTCAGTTCGGCACAATCTTTCGCCTGCAGGTATCGGTCAGTGCTCATGGTCGGGGTCTCCTTTTCAGAGTGAGTTGGTATTGAAATCAGGGAAGAGCGGCGACGACGGCTCGATGTAGCGCCACTCGATGCGCGTCACCTCTGTCGCCGGTTGGCAACCGCGGTGACTCGCACAGAAGAACTCGATGAACTCCTCGACCGACATCGCGGCGAAGCCTTCGGCGGCGAGGTCGTCTCCGCCGATGACGTTGAGCGGCTCCCGGCGAACGGACAGGATTTCAACGTCGACGATCCGGACCAGGGGCTCACCGCGACGGCGGCCCATCACCTTTCGGCACAACGTCACCCGGTCGCCGGCGGCGAGCATGCGCCACCCGAGTCGTCGTGTCACGGTCTTCGTCCGCGCGCGCACTTGGTCTTCGGTCAGCGAGACCGACATCAGCCTGGGCATCGCTACGCCCCTTTCTTGTTTTGGTCGAGGGATTCGACAACCGCGCTGATCAGGTCACGCGCAGCGGGCGGGGTCACGGCGTTGCCTGCGAGGCGGACCTGCTCGCGGCGGTTGCCGCCGAGGACATAGCCGCGGCTGAATGCCATGGCCTGTTTGATCTCGTACGGTTCAAGCATCCGGAACTCGCAGTCATCCAAACTGGCTGCGACGGTCGCGAGTCCGTGGTGGTTACCGGCCGCGGCGACGGTGTCGAGCGGCTCGGTCAGCGCCTTCGCGGTGTTGTGGTTGCGCAGGGGAACGACCATCGCCCACCTATCTCGGGTGGTCACGGTCCCGTGTGGCGCTTCGGCGGTGCGGGCGGTGCCGTTGCCGTAGTACGGCACCAGCACAGCGGTTTCCGACCTTGTGGTCATCGTTCGCACTGGCGCGCTGACCGGCATCGCCTGCTTACCGACTCGGCCCTCGACCGGGACCAGGAGTGCGTCGGTCTCGCGGGTGGTGCGTGCCGGGAACGCCGCGCTGACCGGCGTCCCGGACGCCCGCCATGTTCCGCCCGCCGGGATGAGGCATGCCTCGGTGGCGTACTTCGCCAGCCCCGCCTCGATGCGTGCGATTGTCTTGGCTGCCAGCGGCTTCGAGCGGTCTCCGATGCGCTGACCTCGTAAGTTCCAGTCGATTACCGACGATGCGGGCAACCAGGCCGGTTCGACGATGCTGTTGCGGCACGTCACCGACGGGCACCGCCACACGTACTGGGCTCGGTAGCGGCCCCACGGGCGTGACGGGTTTTTCCACGCCTGGACTGCGGTGATCTCGCGGTCGCAACCGGTGCACCAGGCGCGCGGCCTGGTCCAACGGTCGAGGTCGGGTGCGGTTGATCCGTTGCGCCAGAACACGATGTACATGCGGTCGCGACTCTGCGGTGCCGGGTCGCCGGCTGCGCTGGCGTGCATCGAGTTCAGATACACCACGCGGTGGCGGTAGCCGAGAGCGTCCATCGCGGTCAGCCACGGCTCGAACAGCACCCACTTCGCGGCGTCGACGACGTTTTCGACCACAACGGAGCGGTAGCGGTGGTGCTCGGCGAACCGCACGACGTCCCACATCGTGGCCCGCGACCGCTCCGCGGCGGCGTCGGGCAGCACCTCGTCGAACAGGTCCGGTGTCGAGTCGATGTTGCGGCGCCGACCGCGGGCGACGGAATGGTTGGTGCATTCCGGCGATGCCCACAGCACGTCGGTGCGGGCGTAGCGGCGCGGTTCGACCTGGGACAGATCGGCGCAGTCGTGGTCAGTGTCGGGGTGGTTGGTGTTGTGGGTTTCGACCGCGAGAGGCCAGTGGTTGGCGGCCAGGCGCACCTGCACGCCGGGCACCTGCGTGGCGCCGCTGCTGGATCCACCGGCACCGCAGAACAGGTCAGTCAGAGTGATCATGGTTAATGTCTCGCTATCAGTAGGTGCCAGCGATGAGCCGCAAGCCGGTGTCGGTGTCGAGGGCCTGTTCGGCCTCGCGGTGGCGGGCGACGATCTTGGCGACAGTGCCGTGGTGCAGGCCGACAACCGGTCCGATCTCGCGTGTCGATCGGCCTTCGGCGGCCATCGCGAGGATGAGGCTGTCGCGGTCTGCTGTCGCATCGACCTCGCTCGGTGTCGCCTGGGTGTCGCCCTGTTCGGTTGGGGTGTCGCCTGTTGTCGCCTCGGCGTCGCCTGCTGTCGCCTGCCCGTCGCCCAGTGGCGCCGTGCTATCGGCGATAGTTTCCGGAAGGATTCCGACTGACTTCGCTGTTGGTGTGGTAGCCGCGGGCGTCCGGGTCGGCTCACGGGGAACTTCGAGCAGGGCAGTCAATCCATGGGTTGCGGCCAAGCCTGCGAGCGGGGCTGCGCCGGCGACGCAGGCCGCGATGATCGCGGGCAGTGCACGTTGGCCTGATTCTGCAGCGTGGAGGCCATTTCCGACGATGCTGATCACTTCGGCGGTCATGAGCTGGACCCAGAAGAATGCGGTGGTGGCTCGGGCGACGGTGATGTTGGCGCGTTGGCGGCGCTGCAACGAGACCAGCGCGACGGTGGACTGGACGATCGCGCCGTCGACGAAAACGGGGCCGATCCAGGCCAGTTTCGGGTTGATTCCGGCCATCACCGATAGATCGGAAAGGGCGGCGAAAGACCAGGCGAACGCGCCGGCGCCAATGACGAGCGTCATCGCCAGCGCGGTGATTTCGGCGAGGTCGATTCGTTTGGGCGACACCGGGGCGACAGTGTTGTCGCCTGCTGTCGCCTGCTGGTGGCTGGTTGTCGCCTTCTCGGCGGGGTTGGTGGTGGCGGTGTCGCCTGCTGTCGCGGTCATTGTCGCCCTCCTTCGTCGGTGTCGTGTGGGTCGGTCAGCGCCGGGGGTGCGCGAGTGGTTTTGTGCTCCCCCGGCGGTGCCCTGATCGGGTTGCTGCTCGGCGGATTGGGGTGGCTAGCTCGCGGCGGGTGTCTTCGCCGGGGTGTAGCTGGCGGTGAACAGCCGGGCCTTCGTGTACTCGGGGTCGGGTCCGGTGTAGGTGACCGAGAGCGTCGCGCCGATTGCGAATTCCTCGCGGTCGGCGTCTTCGAGGGCGCGGCCGATGGCCTGTTCCATGCGCCAGCTGACGTAGAGGTTCCGTGGCCCGGATCCGGTGTAGATGGTGATGACGAGTTGCATCACCGGCTGCCCGTCGTCGTCGGTTTCGACTTCGCCGGGCGCCCCGCCGAATTTGAGCTTGGGCTCTTCGCCGATGGCGGTGATGCATCCGGTCACCGTGGTGCCGGGGGTGCTGTTCTTGCCGAATGCGGGTGTCGGGCGGGCGGCCTTGCGGAAGCGCTGGCCGAAGTTGGTAGTGGTCATGAGCGAATTTCTCCTTGGCGGTCGGTGGGATTCAGCGGCTGCGGCGGCGGTCGCTGCGGCGCAGCGGCTCTTCCGGATCACCGGTCCAGCTCTGGTGATCGCGCAGGTCGGCACGTTCGGTGGCGAGCCAGTCCAAGAACTCGAAGTCGTTGCGGAAGTCCTCGTGGTCGCCGAGGTGGTCGCGGTGCTCGGTCAGGTGTGCGTAGTAGTTGGCTTCGACCTCGCGTTTGATCTGACCGAGTTCAGGATTGGGCTTGCGTGGGGGCCAGTCGGGGTCGATCAGATCGGGGTTCTGCGCGGCGGCTGTCGCGTTGAAGAGGCTGCGGCGCAAGTCGTTGGCGCGTGCCAGGATTGGGTCCGGCGTGGGCTGGTTGAGGTCCATACGGAGTTCCTGTCTGGTGGTTGGTGGTTAGCGGCTGAGTCGGCGGTCGACCCGCGACGGCTCGCGGCCGCGGTTCTCGACCGATCCGGTCTGGCGTTGCTGCTGGAAGCCCGGCCGGTCGAGGTAGCGGACGGGTTCGAGTTCGTCGAGGGTGTGACCGGCGTCGAAGTGGTCCGACAGGTCCTTGCCCGCGCGGGCCTGCAGCACCCGGACTTCCCCGACCTGGCCGTAGAGGCTCTCGGCGACCTGACCGGCGTGCCGGTAGCCGGGCTTGTCACGGTCAGCGACCACAATCACGCGACCGGCGCCGCGCAACCATCGGGCGTGCTCGGCGGTCCACTTCCCCGCACCCATCGCGTTGCAGGTCGCCAGTTCTCCGGCCTGCCGTGCCCGCTGGACGTCCTTCTCGCCTTCGCAGACGTAGAGTTCGCGCCCGGTATCGAGAGCTTCCCTCACGTCGTCGAGGTGCCACGGCAGGGGGGCGAAACCAGTGTTCTCCCACTCGGTTCCGGTCCAGTGCCGCTGGTAGAACGACTTTGCGTACCCGTGCTCGTGCTGCGTCCGGCGCCGGATCACCGCGCCTTCGACGCGCCCATTGGGCCACTTGTAGACATAGGTCGCTTCCGTCTCCGGCTGCCCGGTCTGCGCGCCGAGGTCAGGTTTGTTCGGGAACTCGAACCGGGCGGCCAAGATCGCTTGCTCAGCGCGGCTGAACACCTGCCGGGGCGTGCGCGCCGGCTGCGTGCTGGTCGACCGGTTACCGGAGTGGTTGTGCCCGTTACGAGCTCGCTCTGGCAACCGGTCGAACATGTCTCGCACCCGCAGCCCGATCCGCCCCAACACCTCGGCGTCGTCGCAGCGTGTTCCGGAGAAGCACCGCACGATCGTCTTGGCCTGGCGCGGGTCATACCGCACACCCAAACTCGGGGTGTGGTGTTTGCCGTCGCCCTCGTGGACCGGGCACAGGTACCGGTTCCACGCCTGTGGCGTCCCCGGTCCTTTCGCCGGGCCCAGGTGGTGACGCTCCAGGGCCTCGACGATCCGCTGCCAGGACTGCCCCGCGGTACCGGGCTGCGGGTCCATCACCGGCCTCGCTCGATATTGCGCCGCTCGACCTGTCGACTCCGCATTACGTCGCGGAAATCCCCCTCAGCGGCGAACCACTTGAGGGAATCCTGCAGGGCCCTGTCCCGGTTGTTCACGGACCGCGCGGCCATCGAGGTGAGGAGTGCCTGGCGCAGGTCAGGGTTGTTGCGGCCGCGCAATTCAGCGGCCTGAATGACACTGCGCTGGTCGACGGGATCCAGACCATGGACGTTGCGTTTGGCTGTGATGTCGCCGTAGACCGCGACCATCGCGTCGGGCACCAGCTCGAACGCTTTGTGCGCGCCGCGCAAGGTGTCCCAGCGTTCGGCGTGCGGGCCGCTGGACCAGGCGTTGACGAACCCGTTGCGTTCACATGCGGCCATCTCACGCCCGTATTCGACGTTGTGACCGATGTCGGGTCCGGCGCCATCGCGGATCTGCTGGTTGAGCTCGACTACGCGGGCGAAGTGTTCGCGCATGATCTCTTCGGTGTTGTAGTCCATCTCAACGGCTCCGCTCGGCCGTGCCCCGGGCGCGCTGGGGGCGGGTCTTCTTGGTCGCCTCGCGGCGGGTGCGGATTTCGCTCTGCACTGCCTCGCGGCGCTCGCAGGTCCGGGCATAGAGACTGGCGGCCTGGTCCTGGCTGCGGGACTCGATATCGGTGACGAAGCAGCCGTCGTTGTGCGCGATGTTCTCGTGCATCCGGCGCATCGTGTCCGGGGCCTGCCGCCAGTCGTCATGGGCGTCGGACAGGTACTGCCAGTGCTCGGCATGCGGGCCTCCGGCCCAGCGCTGTTCCAGCTCCTGCTGCTGGGCGTCGATGGCGAGGATCTGCTCGTCGGTCATCGTGCTGTCGGGGTGGGTGACCCCTGTTTCCATCTGGTCGGAAAGATCGGCGTGGCGGTCGAAGTCCGCACGCATGGCCTCTTCGTGTTCGCGCTGCATGTCAGCGACTCCTTTCGATTCCGTTGTGGCCGTTGGTGATCGGGCTGGGCATGGGCTGGGTCTGGTTGGTCTCGGCGGCGACCCGCTCGGGACCGCCGGGCCGTTCGCGCGCTGCTGCGGTCTGCTGGGTCAACCGGTCGATGGCCCGGTCGCGTTGGGTCTTGTACTGGTCGCGCTCGGCGCGCAGGTCCTCGATGTCGGGCTGGTCGCGGCGGACTTCGTCGATCTCGGCGGCCAGGCGGGTGTTGCGGTTGGTCAGCGACTCGATCCGGCCTTCGGCGGCGGTGAGCTTGGTGCGGATCTCGTCGCGGTCCGCGGTGACCGAGTCCATGCCGCGCTGCAGCATCGACACCTTCGACATCAACCGGTCACGGTCTTGGGCCATGGCCTTGAGCTGCTTTTCGACCTCGGCCAACCGGTCTTCGTCCGTGCTCACCGGGGTGGCCGGCTGGGCAGATTCCTGCGTTGTGGTGGGGCGCTTGCGCGTCGGCGTCCATTCGGCGGTCCGGGCGCTGACCTGCTCGTAGGTCCCGTCGGCGACGCGGGCGGGGGCTTCGACGCCGCGTTCGTGGATGACGGCTTTGAGTGCGACCTGGGGCACCCAGTTCGTCGAGCGGACGGTGCGGTGAGTCCACTCGGCGGCCTCGCGGCCGGTCGGGTGCACGGTCTGGATGACCTGGGCCTGGTCCCCGCCCGGTCGCAGCGAGTACACGCTGGCGGTGTACTTGCTGTTCTCGACCGCGTGGGCGCGTTCGTAGGCGATCCGTTCCGCTGATACCCCGACCTCGACAGCGTTGTTCGTCGCTGCCTGCACCTGCCGGTCGTAGGCGTTGAGATCGGCGCGGTCGGCGGTCGGGGCGTTGACGTCCCAATCGAGCTGTGCCCGGCGCAACTGCTGCACCGCGGCCTCTCGCTCCTGCGGGGTCGCGTCCCGGACCGGCGCCGCCGGCTTCTGCGGGCGGCGTGCCGCGTCGGCCTGGCGTCGCTGTTCGGTCAGCTCGGCGACCTGCTGGGGCAACGCGGCGCGGGTGCGGGCCACGGTCGCGCGGTAACGCAGGGCGTCGATGCCTTTGACCCGGTTCGCACCGGCGAACATCGCCCGCTTGGGTCGGTGTCCGGGAAATGCTGTCACAGCGTCGATTCCGTCCAGCGCGATGCCCTGCTCGACCGGGGTCAGGCTGCGACCGTTGAGCACCGCGGCCTGGAGGTCGGCGGCGTGTGAGCGCAGGGCGATCTGGTCGCGGGCGCGGCGGTCGTGGTCCACGGCCGGGTCGTTGGCGCGCTGCGTGACGGCCTGAGCGTGGGCACGGTAGCGCTCCACGGAACTCTCGGTGTTGACCTTCTGCATCTGCCGTTCCAGGAACTCGGCGCGGCGCTGCTGACGCAACGCGAGGCTGATCTCCTTGCGGATACGACGCTGCTCGATCCAGGACACAGCCCGGCCGTGCTGGGATGCCATCGACATCAGCGCACGACCGAAATGGCGGGCCTGGTCGATGATTTCGTCTTCGACGGGACGTTCGGACATGGTGTTCTCCTTCTTGTTGTGGTGGGTCAGACGTAGGGGGCCACGGCGGGCAGCTGCGGCCACGGCGCGGTGCGGGCAGCGGTGACCTTTTCCGTCGCGATGCGGTGGCGAAGCCACTCGGCACGAGAGCGCGCGATCCGGGCATCGAAGGAGTCCCGGTGGCCCCATTCGCAGTCCAGGGCCGCCTTGTGCCGGCGGTGGCCTGCGGCCGCGTTCGGCGAGGTGAGCGTGTGGCGCAAGGCGTGCTCGGTGTGGACGATCTCCTCGGCGAGCTGCGCGAAAGCCAGCTCTGCCGGTGCGTCGACCAGATTCGGGGTGCTCAGCAGGGCCGGGTTGAATCCGGCGATGTCATGGGCGTCGCGTTCGGCTTGCCTGACCTGGTTCTGCTTGTGCGTCTGGCTGGCCTGACGGGCTCGCTCGGCGGCGGCCTGGTCAGCGCGGGCAAGCTCGGCGCGTTCGGCCGCAGTGAGGTTGAGGCGCGCCAACCGGTCGGCCATGGCGTTCAGCGGGTCGTATTCCAGGCAGGCGATCAGTGCGGCAATGGTCGCGACACCGCTAGCGATGCCGATGACTGCGGGTCGAATGTCGTTGCGGTTCATCAGATTTCTCCTTTGTGGTGGGTTTCAGCGGGTGCGTTCGACCGGGCTGCGCTGGCCTGCATAGAGGGCGCGGGCATCGACGCGGTCCTGGCGTTCCTCGCTGGCTTGCTCGGTCAGCGACAGCCGGGTGGTGTAGGAGTTGGCGCGGCGCAGCCCGTCCTCGGCGGCCGACAGCGCGCGGCTGGTGGAGGCCAACCACATCTGCGCCGCGCTGGTCGCCTCGCTCGGTTCCATCGGGTTGCCGAGGTTGTCGGTACGCAGCGATTCCGGCGACTCGTGCAGCTCGCCGTAGCGCTCGTGCAGGGTCTGGATCTGGTGACGCAGCGCGTCGAGTGCCGCGCGGGCTTGCCAGATCCGCTTGTCCAGATCAGACGGGATCGGCAGGATCGGTTCGTTCGCGTTCTCGGGCATCGCGGGAGTTCCTTTCTTGGGGTGGGTTTTCAGTGGGCAGTGCGTGCGGTTTCGAACCGGCCTCGGCGGTGACCGATACCGGTGACCAGGACGCGGATTCCGTGGGCGAACAGGCTCAGCACGGCAGCGACCAGGCCGATCGCGGCAGAGACCGTGGCGGCGGCGACATCGCGCAGCGGCGGACGGTGGGCGGCGTTCCAGAACAGGAACCCGACCCAGCAACCGGCGTAGATGTCGACCGGGATAGCCACGACTTCGGGCTGTCCGTGGGTCGACACGACGGCGAGAGCGACCACAACGACAGAGCCCGGCACCGCGGTCCGTACCCACCGCGGCACCTTGCGCCCGATCGGGGCTGCGGGCTGGTCAGGCTGCGGGCGAAGCGCGGGAATCAGGTTCTCGTCCTCGACCGGCACCGGCGGCACCTGCTCGTTGCTGAACGACTTGACCAGTCGGGCAACCGATTTCGGCTCCGGCTCCGGCTGCGGTTCGGTCGGGGTGGTGTCGGTGAACGCGGCGAGCCACGCCTCGGTCTCATCGACGAGCGCCTCGGCCATGCGCGCTGCGTCGGACTCCGACGCCGGCTTCGCGTTCCGGCCGTTCTCGTGGTTGTGCTCGTTGTCGTCGTTGTTGTCGGAGTTACCGCGAATGATGCGCATGACAAAGGTGGCCTTTCTGGGGAGAAGTGGGTGGGTCGCGGCGTCAGACGGCGGCGACGGGTTCGGGTTCGATCGGCGCCGCGGTGTCGGCGGCGCGTGTGCCTGGAAGGGGCTTGAGTTCGGTGCGGTCGACCGGCACGACGCGGCCGTAGTAGGCGTGTCCGGCCTTGGCGTGCACGATTTCGCCGGTGGCCATCTGGCGGACCCGGTCGGGGTCGACCAGCCATTTCTCGCCGTAGGACACCGATCCCTCGTCACCGTGGCGCTGGCCTTTGACCAGGTGCCGCGACGGCATCGCGCTACGGATCGAGCCGAAGTGCTTGCACACATCACCGGCGTTCTCGGAGTAACCGAGGATCAGCCCACCGGCGCACGCCTTGAGCAACCGGTTCAGCGACCACTGATCACGGGCGACGCCTTCTTGGGACTGCGCCGCGAACGTCAACGCCACACCCTGGGAGCGGCCACGCTCGGCGACGTTCTCCAAACCGATCGCCTGGGATTGGGTGGCGACCGCGGAGAGTTCGTCGATGATCAGCGAGACGCTGCGCCGCTGGTCTTTGGCGGTGCGCCCGGCCCGCTGCATGACCATGCGGATGATCGCGGCGACCTGGGCGCGCCCGGCGTCGGGGTCCATGCCCGGCACGGTCACGTAGAGGATGTCGAGGTCGTCGAGGTTCTTGCCGCCGTCGAACACACCGTTTCCGTTGTGGTCTTCCAGCATCGAGAACAGGTTCGACATCTTGATCAGCGCGTCGTCGAGCTGCGGGACCTTCTCCGCCTGCAGCGCCTCGACCTGGCGCACCACATCCGGGGAACCGCCCCACGCATCGACGATGGTCTGCGCATCCAGACGCGCCAGGAACTCCTGCGACGAGCGCGGTGGCCCGACCGGGGCATCGACGACCAGGGTCACGATGCGTTTGCGCATCTCGTCGAAGTGCTGGCCCTCGCTGGTCGTGGATTCGCCGCCGACCATGAGGTCCATCAGCACGCCCCGCAGGTCACGGGCGGGCATGTCCCAGATATCGAGGCGATCCCGCGAGGGGACCAATGCGATCCGCGCGTCCTCGATCCCCATCGCGAGGGCGTCGGAGCGGATGGTTTCGCCGAGGACGCGGTCGTCTTCGCCGCCCTTGCAGGCGATCATCACGATCAACGGCCGCGGGTGACGTCCCCGCATGCCAGGCACGTCGCGCCAGCGCTGCCAGGCTTTCCACTCCGTGGTCAGGATCGACACCAGGTGACGTTCGAGCAGGGTGGTTTTGCCCGCGCCGGTGGTCGCGATGATGCCCATGTGCCGCTTCACATCCGCGTGCGGGATGGTCAGCCACTGCATGTGCCGCGCGGTGAGGCTGCGCCAGAACCCGCCCGGCTCGGCGCTGACGTGCTCGGACAGCACACCGAGCACGATCGAATCACCGGTGCTGTACGGGGCACCCAACTTCGCCGCCCGTGCCGCGGCCTGGCTGCGGCGGTTGTCCATCGCGGACTTGATCCGCTCGGTGCGGGCAAGGGACTTCTGTCCGACGCTGGCGTTCTGGACCAGGAACTTCGCCCACCACAACGTCGCGAGCAACATCGCCGCAGGACCGGCCACGGCCAGCATCGGCACAAGCCCGGAGAAGTCCCCCGCGACAAGCGCTTCGGCACCGGTCCACAGCAGCGTCCACGGTGTCGACCAGGCGCCGCCGGCTATCACCGACGACAGCGGCAACAGCAGCGACGCGACGGCGAAGTTGCGCAACCGGTGCGGGTCGAGGGGCCACGCTGTGGCGACCGCGACGATGAACAGCAGCATCGCGATCACGACGAATGCGATCACCGCCGACGTCCCCGCGGTGTGGGCCAGGGCAGCGAAGTCGGGCATCGGCAGATCAGGCAGGTCGTGCCCACCGACCTCGACCGGCGGCGCGGTCGAGGCGATCTCGGGCATCGGTGCGCCTGGATTGATCGCAGGGGTCGTTGTCGGGGATGCGGTGATGATGACTGGGGCTTTGACTGGTGCGCAGTCAGCCGGGGTGATGAGAGGTGTGCACGTCATGATGCTTCCTGCTGAGAGAGATGAATGATGGTGCTGCGCAACCGATTCGGGCTCGCTGCTTTCTTGGCCTCGCGCAGGTCGGCGTAGCGCTTGAGCCAGCGCGACCAATAGGCGTCGAAGTCATCGACGACCAGATCCAGGGCCAGACCGGAGAACTCCGCGGCGGGCAACCGCTCCGATGCCGCGGTCACGTTGTCGTAGACCGATGCCGTTCGGCACAGGTAGAGCACCCCGACCATCGGTTCGGTGTCACTGTCCCGGGCGGCCCGGATCGCACCCCGCAACGCGATATCCATTGCTTCGGGCTGCTTCTTCGACAGCTCGACCTCAAGGGCCCACCAACCGTGGGTCCCTTCCACGACACCGAGGAACCGGCCGTCGTGGATGTGCGGGCGACCCAGCTTCGGGTCACGTCCGCTCGAAATCGGGGTCGCCGGCTTGCGCGGGCCCGGCTGGGTCTCGCCCTGCACGCGGTGACGCAAGGTGCGCTCCGACACCCACAACTTCGGGTCCGAACCGACCAACATCACCCGGGCCTGAGCGACGGCGCGGTAGTGCTCGGCGAACATCAACGGCGGCTGCCACTCCGGCGGACGCCACCCCAGATACCGCGCTGCGGTGATCCGGGTCGGTACCACCCACTTCTCGCCGGGCTGGACCTGCTTGAGTTCGTGCACGTCGCTGGCCCGGACCAGGTCGGCGACCAGCGCGTACACGTGGTTGCGTTCCATGCCCAGGAACCAGCCCAGGGTGTCGACCTGCATGCCGTGCATCTGCGACAACGCCGCGAGCACCGCGGTCTTGCGACCGGTCGACCGGCGACCGGTACCGACCAGCGCCTGGGCGGTGCTGCGCGGCAACCCGACACGGGCGCTGATCTCGGCCATGCTCAGCCCGCGGCTGTGCAACGCGTCGATCTCGCCGAGGGTGGCCTCGACACGACGAGCACGGACACCGAGCAGACGGGAGATGTCGCGGTAGGTCAGGCCCGAATCACGCAGTCCGGCAATGATTTCGTCGCGCGCTTCGACTTCCAGCGCCGCCCATCGGGCCGTTTTCTGCTTGTGGTCGATCTTCATGTTCGCTCCTTCCCTGGCCTGGAATGGCTGTTCACGGCCGTGAACTGACCGGGCACGGTTCGACCTGCGCGACGCGCACGTTCTCGTCAGCGGTGCGGCAGATGTTCAGCGAGGGCTGCTTGCCCTGGTGGTCGACCCAGGCGACGGTGCAGCCGTACATCCCGACTACGACCAGCCCGGCCAGCACGACCAGACGCAGAACAGGCGGTAGCAGATTCAGCGGGCGATAGACCTCGCCGATCCCCATGAACTCCGGCCGAGCCATCGACTGACCGGCACTACGCCCCACTGCATTGCGGTCCTCACGGGGCGCCCGGAACATCCCGCCGCTCACCGCGACCGCCGCCTGTCGATCGCAGGAGCCTCGGCCTGCGCCTGCCCGCTCTTCTCGCGAATCCGCGCCGCTCTGGTCCGGGCTGATCCGAGCGTCTTCACTGCCGAATCCGCGTAGCCAGATGCCCAGTCGAGGTACTCAACCGAGAACTGCGCGTTGAGGTGGCCGTACTCGGTTGAGTAGGGCGCGTCTGCGGCCGCGGGATGATCGAACCGATCGCGCACCGACTCCAACGTCCGGTATCGCGCAGCGAGAGCGGCCATGCGATGCCGCAGCATGTCCTGGGCGCGAGTGATCGAGTCCAGCTCGTCGAGCAGGTCGATCGGATCGTGGATCGGCTCCTGATGATTGGTGCTCATCGCCGCATCCCTGCTCGCTTCGTCGCGCGCCAGAACCACACAGCACCGACGACCATCAGCACGAACCCGAAGACATCCGGCGCGGCCAGGACCGTGTAGCCCACGGACACCAGCGCGACGGCGGTCAGGACTGTCTTGGCGCGCATCAGGCTGCCCTCCGTGCCGAACGCCCCAGCAGCGCTGCGAGCTTGGCGTGAGCCTGGGCGGACATCGGCGGGGCCTGGTCGACGATTTCGTCGAGGTAGTCGGAGACGTCGGGCGCCGTGGTCACGGTCCGCGACTTCCGTTTGATCGGGCGGTCACTGCCGTCTGCGCCTACCGCGCCGGCGATGCTCCGCTTGATTCGAACCGGCGCGCTCACTTCGCACCGCCCTCGATGAGCGGGCGCTTGAGCGCCAGAACCTCGTCGCGGTCGACCTTGATCAGCCGCGGCCCGACAAGAAATGCCTGCAGAAGACCCGACTTGACCCACCGGCGAACGGTGGTCGGATGCACTCCGCCAGCGAGCACCCCAGCATCCCGAAGCCCGATCAGAACGGGCCCCTTCGAGCTATCCCCTGTGTTCATCTATGCAGCTCCTTCCACGTATGCGGCTTGTGTATACACAGGAGCGTATACGCAACTGCGTATACGCTCAAGCATTGCGTATACGCAAAGTGGAATGGACAGCAAAAAGCCCTGATCAGAAGACTGATCAGGGCTATTGACAGCGAGTCACGACAGCAAGCGCCGGCTCCGCATCACTCGCGGGGCAGAACCATCCGGAAGGAAAAAGTGCGGTACCGCCCCGGTATGTAGGACACGTCAGACGTCATGAGCAGCTTGTCGGCCGACGTCAGGAACCGCTGCTTGACCATCATGAGCGGCTCACCGACCGGTATCCCGAGCCACTCCGCATGCGCATCAGGCGGCACGCGCTCGGACAGCTCCTCTTCGAGGATGTCCGCCTCCGGCGGCGACTGATTCGGCAGGTGATAGGTGTCCGAGATCGAAATCGGCCGCCCGTCCTCGGATGCGCGAACAAGCTCGTGCACCAGCGGCGCGCCAACGTCGAGGCCGAACTCGTCGGCGAGCGCCTCGCTTGCAGAAACCTCGGTGACGGTGCGGTCGACGACTACCTCGACATCTGCGGTCGCCTCAGTTTTGTAGGTGGTCTCAGGGCTCTCCGTCTGCCGTTCCGGGGAGAGTCGGGTGTCATCCCGCTGCGCAAGAACCAGCGTCCCCCGCCTTTCAACGGTCGTCACAAGCCCCTTTCGCCGCAGCTGGCCGATCGCCTGCCGGGCAACAATCTCGGACACCCCGTGCTCGCGGGCAATCTCGGCGTGACTGGGGAGCCAGACATTCGGCGGGATCGCACCCGTCCGGATATCGGCGGCGTACTTGTTCGCGATGGCCACGTACTTCGGTTCTGGCATCGAGCACCCCTCTCGGTTAGAAACCGCAGGCGAACGGCCTGCGTATACGCAGAGAATGTACGCCAATAGGAACGACACACCAGCGGCGGCATGCCGTCCGTGGCGTCCGAGGCGTCATGCCGTTAGCGCAGGCTCCAGCACTGGGCTACGTCGTCGAGGTTCCACCAAGACACGAACGATTCGTCACAGGTGTCGAGAACCCAATCAGCGGAGAGCTGATCAAAGAACTGATTCGAACCAGTCTTCCCGCCCTTCGGCTCGCCGATGTAGATCACACGATTACCCCCGGCGGCCACGTAGTTGTTCAGCGTCTGCGCCGACATCGGGTCTTCCCACCCTGGGGGCCAGCACAGGAAGAGCACCCGGTCACCCAGCGCTCGGAGCTCCCACCCCTCGGCAAGTTGCTCGAGTCCGTCCACCTGGTGCCACGCATCTCGCCGCCCCGGCGCACCGGGGAACGACGGGTTGGCGGTGAGCTGTGGCGGTTCCGAATCGAATGCCACGACGTTCAGCCCGTTGGCCGCGAGCATTGCCGCCCAATAGCCTCGCCCCGCGCCGACCTCACACAGCCCGCGGCCACCTACGATCCGCTCGATCCAGTCAAGTGTGCCTGGCGACGGGACCGCATACGCGTAGGTCTCCTGAAGAACTGTCTGCGCGTACCCGAGTCGGCCGCTACCCTTCTCAGCATCCCCCGGAATCCGGCGCCGGCCGTCAGGCCTGGAGCCGACCAGCGGCTCGACAATCTCCCAGTACGGGTTCGCGCTCTCGCCTCCAGCAAGGAAGTGAAGCATCCGAAGGTCTAGCAATCGGTCCTGCTCAGGGTCCGCACTGCCTGCCAAGCTGGCTGCGGTGTCGAGGTACTCGGCAACTTTCGGATACTCGGCCTGCAACCTCGCCTCATCCGCGAGAAGCGTGGCCAGTTGGTCGCGACGATCCGGGGACAGCGTGAAGGCGGTCATGACATCATTGTGCCCGCTGGACGCTCGCGAGACTCTCGAACGTGTTGCAGTGGCGACGAATTCGCGAATCAGAGCATGGGCCGACCACCAGCGGCGGAAAGCACTGGCGAATCGTCCGTGTGGACCACTGCGCGGGATCGCTTGACCAGCCTTAGGTTATGAGATCAAACACTTTCGGCGCTGTGCTGACCTGCAAAGCCCCTGCTGAAAACGGAGCAATTTTACATAATCTATTGGTTCTCACTTGTGCGGATGGCTTGGCCGCCTCCACAGGTCTAGCGTAGCCACAAATCTGTCCGGAGTGAACTCAACCGGGAGCGCAACATCGTCGCCAATGGGCTCACGTCGCTGTGCGTCACCGACTAGCTTGACAGCTAACGGCAGCATGAACTTCTCCCATATCGTGTTCCGGAGGAGGAGTGCATGCGCCGCAAACCGCTCCATCAGGTCGTCGTGTTGGACCGGGCCCACAGCGGTCCCGATGACGATTCGTAGAGCTGTAGGGACCGGCAGAGCATCGCGGCCAAGCAGAACCTCCACACTTTCGAACTCTCGCCCATTGCGATGTCCGACATGGCCATGGCGCCAGTTCTGGATCTCGTCATGCAGGGCGGACACCTCGGGGTCCCCGCACGCCTCGAACAGCGCGTCCAAATCGATCTTCCTCCGCTTATCACCTTGACCCACTCGCCCGTAACTGATCACAGCCGATTCCCAGAGCGACCGGCGAGCGAACACATACTCGGCGGATTTGGGCATATTCTGGAGTGCATGCAGTGCTTGGCAGGCGTGCACAAGATCCAGCCATGCGGAGCCCCACTTCTTCAGCCTGTTCGCGTCAACGGTGCTGAGCGAAGTATTTCGTTCTTCCACAATCTGGGATCACACCAAACCTGCGTAGCAATGTCCACCGTTCCCGTCACCCAAACCACGCATCCTGGTCGACAGGCGACCCGCCGCTCCACCGGAATCGACGCATAGAACAGGGCCAGGTCCAATCTGTTCGATACATGTTCCAGAGAGTTGCCGATGACAATCAATACGAAGTATCTCGCCCTTTCCAATCGACTGACGAACCACGCGCCCCTGCACAGCAACCCGCAAGCCCAGTCAGCCTTTGGACTGGTGGCTGCGAGTGCTCACCACGTTGGGTTCGCGCTTATTGCTGCGGGGTTGGCGGACTGGGGCGGCCAGCCTGACGGCCACGCCCAGATGCAAGAACGTGTTGCCAACCAACAGTTCGACACGTTGTCACTGGCACCCATAAGCTACGCCGCCGCCTCAGCGGTGACCTGCGTAGACTTGTGCGCTGCCGCCGCCTACAGACTCGTCGTGGGAGACCCCGGCCGCTACGAGATCGACTTCCAGCAACTCCGGAAGCTGATCGAACGGCAACCAGTAGGTACCGCACTCCCTACCAACCTCGATTCTTGGGCACGGGCCGTGATAGCCGACCCCACCTACTCGGAACTGAAGGAGGTACGGAACCGCATGGTTCACAGGGACATGCCCAGCACATCGGTGGTCGGCTCAGAACCAGGGCGCACAAGATACCCAATCGGTGGTGCGCTTGTGACTCCCGAGGACGCCACCAAACAGTTCACAGACTTCGCGATTCGTCACTTCGAGCAGTTCGTCGACGCTGTGCTGGCAGACTTCGCGTAGCGGCGTCGCCCCGCAGGTCTCCTATACGGGCAACCGAGGACGGCCACCGCTTCCTTGTCGCCCATCTCTTTACGAGCAGCCGCGCTGCGGTTCTATCCGAAGAAGCATCGATTCGGGCCAGGCTGGTCGCTCGTCGAGGTGATGTCATGACTCCGGGCCGCCGGCTACCACTGAACCCACGGGTGCCCCGGCGCAAGGACTCGACTAACCACCCACCGTTCGACCAACCGTTTGCGCGGATGCCAGCGTCGAGCCCGGTGGATGCCACCGCAGTAGCTGCAATACCATTGCTTTGAAATGCAATTCGAGACCGCAGTAGGCCCACAGTGTCCGCTTCGGAAACCGCGATCAGCGACAGCTGCTGATACCCAGAGCAGTGTTGGTCCCCGGTCCCCGATCCACTCAGGATCGCTCGCCGTACGTCTCCAGAGTCCAGTGCGGAAGCCTAGCGAGGCCAGCCGTCGGGTCGATAATGACGGTCCGGATCGCCCCACCGACGCTCTTGGTCAAGCCGAACTTTGAACTCTTCGCGGTGTTGTAGAACCAATGCTGCATTTGTTCGAACGCGGCGCTGCGCTCGAACGGTTGCGTTACATCCGCGGTGATCGACTCTCTTTCATACTGACGGCCCCGGACGAGGAACCCTGAGCGAAATGCTGTCCGGTCCGGCAGGCACTGCACGTCGAAGACAAGGTCCGGTGGTGGAGCCCAGCGGCGGGCGTAGCGCTTCGGAGTCGCAGACGGTCCCTCGATACCTACAACATGAACCTCGAGTTCGTGCCCTTCATCGCAGCCGATCTCAAGTTCCTGCAGATCTACCGGCAGTTCCTCCGGCTGCGGCTGGTAACTGGCGGCGGCGCGCTCACACGATGGGCAAGTGGCCATCATGTGTTCTCTGAACGCCTGCCAGACCGTGACACCGACCTCCTTGATCGTGTGAAAGGATTGGCCCGCCAAAGCCTCGTAAACGATCTGGCACGCCTCGATCGTATCCCCGAATGTAGCGCGTTCTTGGGTCATCACGGCCGCCGCGAGCTGGCCCGGAGCCCAGGTCGCAGAGTCCAAGGGATAGGTCACCGTCTTTATCGTGTCCAGCCGCTGGTTCCGGCTGTTTTTATAAGTCGTGAGGCTATCCGACATACACATCAGCAAACGATCGAAAACCGCGTAGGTGTGAAGAGTCATCAACAGATTCTCGCAGTTCACGCGCGGTTTCGTATCGATCAACTGCTACGGGGTCTGCATATCGTGGAGACTCTTCTGGTAGTCGTACACCAGACCCATCCGCTTCTGCCACTCGTCGACCAGCTCCATAGCAGTCTCGCACGCCCATCGGGCGCAGCCTGCCGCAAGCGCACTGTTCGGATACCACGGTGCACCGATGGTCTGCCGGTTCGGCGTGATGCGAGGTTTCAGGTCTTTCTCCAACTTGTGCGCCGACGCAACGTCCTGAGTTTTCGGCATGAAGTGCACCAGGGCATTGCGCAGTTCGATAAGAACGCCGACCGCTTGCCCAGGGCCGCTACCCGTATCGAGCGGCGGCTTGCCCGCGCACAGCAGCGCGAGTTGGTACTTACGCAGCACGGGCATACCGCGCTCGACAGGAACCGCTCCGCCCGTCCAGAACTGGGCCATCTGCTCGACCACGGCGGTGCTGAGCCCGTCGGTACGATAATTGCTGCCATCCGGCTCGGCGGCGTCAGAGAAGGTCTCGTTGACGAACGCCTCCAGGAAGGCCACGGCCGACAGGACCGCATTGATAGCATCAGCGCGGTGCCCGAGATCCACGTTGATCTCGCCGGCCGCGACTAGCTCCGATTCGCGCTCGTCGCACATGCGAGCAGACCGTAGCGCCGACCAAAGATGCTGTACCGCAAGATAATTGCGAACTGCGACCGTTACGCTGAACCCCACGCTCACTCCATCTTCGACGCGAACAACATTGGTCTCCGGCGATCCGACGTTGGCGCCGGAAACAGGACTCATACGTGCGAGCATAGAGGTGGTCGCCGACAGGTTTCGGCGCCATACATCGACCTGCCACGTGCCCAACTACGAGTGTGAACGATCGAACATATGCGCGATTCGACTCGAACCTACTACGCAATTGGCCTTGAACGGAGTCCGCTCGCTTCTGCCCAAACTGGCACTGTCTTGGAACGGGTCGGTTGATAGTGGCGTAGTGCCTCGTGTCCGGATCGGCGGGTATCAACGGACGCACGTATGTCTTGCCTGCAGCACCACCATCCACAGTCCGCCGATGCATATACCGACTCTGTGATCCAGCTAAACGACGATCCGCGATCCTGAGACCACGATGGGTGGGTCAGGGCTGTCCCACGCAACGTCTTCTTCCCACGCGCGGACAGCGCGTGCGGCGACTAGATACAGCCCTGTGACGCCGCAGTACTCGATGCGGCGACTCGTCAAGCACTGGATCTGCCGGTCGTCGACATAGACGACAGCGTTCAGGCTGTCGAGCAAACCCTTCGCGAGATTGTCAACATCCTTTCGCGCGGCCGACCGCGGCACTAGAGCGGTGATGCCGACACACATGGGACGAGCACTGGGTGGACCACTGAACGTCGTGCGCTGACTCAGCTCAGCGGCAACCGCGGCCTTGATCACCGCGTTCCGCTTGTAGTCACTTTGCGCCGACCACGGACCAACTTGGATCGGGAAGGACACGTACATCTCGTAGACGCCATATGAATCCATCACCGGCTCGCATGCCGTACACCAATGCTGAGCCAGGCGTGAAGCCTTCTCCAGAGGGCTCAGCGACACAGGGCTCTCTAGATGTGAACGCTTGGTAAAAAACATCGGCGGGTCGTCAGAACCTTGAAGCCCACGAAGCCAGCCATGCACTTTTTGCCGCTCGACCTCGGTTGGGGGCCTGGCTACACGATCCCCTGTCACTGCCTCGTAGTGGCTCCAAACTACCTCCATGCGATCGTCCGGCATCGAAATCTTCGGAAGTCGCTGAAGACGCTGATCGATGATGTGCATGCGTACATGATGGGCTGCCAATCGATGCGGCGATACCGCACGTCGGCGGGCTTCGCGGAATCCGCCGATCTACATCGACTGCCACCACCAGCTACCCCGCAGCTCCTGGCTGAGCCGAACCCATCGTTGTGGTCCCTTATCACATCGTGGCCGACGGTGTGCTCCACTAGTCCGCCCCGCGCGCTACCGCGTCGGCATCCGCGCCGCGCATCCGATCTATCTGGCACCGCTCGCGCGTCCCGAACCGCAGCCGCTCACCCTGACACAATCGCCCCCGACTACGTCGAGAACGCAACGGGCGCTCCTTAGCCCAGCCACGCTCCCAACCCGGCCCCCTTCTCTTATGGTCTTCCTTCCTCTCTTCTCACTCTCTCTTCTTCTCTAATTCTCTTTCTCCCTTCTCTTCTTCTATGTTTTGTGTTGTTTTCCTCCCTCCCTGGATATCACTCTCTCAGCGAAGCGAGAGAGTGATATCCAGGGAGGGAGGAAGGCGGCACAAAACACCGCAGCTCAGATGGGGTATTGCCGGGACACTGCCGGGACTTCGCCGGGACTCACCAAGTCCCGGCAGTGTCCCGGCTAAGTCCCGGCTTTGTCCCGGCTCAGTCCCGACAGCTCGCTGAACTTCAGCGGGTGTGATCTCTCAGCGGCTTCGTGCCTCGGTGACGCGAACGATACGATCGAGCGAGCCGCACTTTGGACACGGCGACATACTTGTCGCGAGTAGCTTGCGGCAGCTGGCTTAGCGGAAGTTCGGCAGCGGCGATGCTGGCGGCATCTCGAACACAGGTAGCAGAGAGATGGTCCAGGCGAGGTGTTCCGCGCATACAAATGCCCGCCAGCACGGGGCCGGCGGGTCTTTGAAACGCAGATCATTGACAGTCAGAGCGTCTGGCGACCTAGGTGCTGCCGTCCGCACTCCCGGACGATGGCTGCCCACCATCAGGGTCAATTACGTGTTCCACGTCAACTTCTACCGGCAAACCAAACTGCGCATCTGCAAATTTAGGAAATACTCCAGAGGTAGCCAGCAGCAATTTTCGAAGTTCTAATGCTTCCTCCGGCCGACGAACAATCTCCTGGTGCAATGCCAGCATCTGAGCGCCGGTGATTAGACAGTGCTGAGACCGTGTAGCATAGGGCAACATCTGGTCCGGAAATGCCTTCTCTGTCCGATCAGGAAGAGCTAGATTGCGCCAAGCGTTGATAACAAGTATCCCTTTTGGAAATACGCCTTTCCGGTCGTGATATCCCAGAACCCATTTCTCCAATTGAGTTGCATTCTTCTCGCCTGCCGACTTCCCTAAGCCCTTAACCTCCACGACCGCGACACCTTCAGGGAAGTGCACGATCCAGTCGTCGCGTCCCGGCTCCGGCTCCTCTACGCGGCCACCGAGAACCTCAAGAACCTCTTTTACTGCCAATTCAAGTGCGCGACCAGTGCCAGATACCAAGTCCTTTAGGTGTTCGATTTCACGAAGCCGCTCACGCAACGTCAAAACTTCAGCCTGAATCTCTGCGATCTGCTTCTCGTTCGACTCCACTTCGTCCAAGACTTCAGTTTCACCAATCAAGCGTATCTGCTGCACCCAATCGGGCTGCGGTTCTGTGACACTAGACAGTCTTGATGCGCACTCAATCAGACCGAGCTGGAACTCATGGGCCAGATTGGAGATACGGGTAGCTTCGCCACCCTCGCTCTCGCCCTCAACGTCTTTGCCATCCTCAACATCAACGAGTTCCAGCCAATCGCGCTCAACTGCAGACCCGGCGAAGGATGGAACCGGAAGGAATACTACCTGCCCGCCGGCACCACCTTTTATGGATACGCTCAGTATCCTTTCAGTTCCCGGAATTCGCGCAATAACACTTCCGTCCATAGCAAATACGGACGCCTCGTAGCAAAATTCCGGCAGAAACTTCCTGAGAAACTGTTGGAATACCCCATCTCCGACCACATCGAAGTTCTTCCCCGAAACTTGCTCAAGACTCAGTACCGGAATTGGCATAACCGACGAAAGACGGAAAGTTTCCGTGTGCGCAATTGTGAGTGCGTTTTTTCCCGTACCCGACTGTTCAGTTTTACCTGTCTGATACGAGACCGAGCTTGGACTTCTCGCTATAACAAAAAGCGTTCGTCCCATATCCAGAAAATCTTTAAACTCTCTTTTTCTCCTATTCGCCGCCTTGAGAAGCTGCTCCCCCTGCTCGGCATCAAGCGCCCGGCCACCATTTATGAAATATTCGAAGCTGTTGAAATTGCCCAACGAGTGCGCTGGGTCCCAAATGACAACATCATAGTCGTAACAACTGGTAATTCCTTCGAAATCCGTGTAGTCCGCAGGGTCAAATGACCACTGGTAGTCAATTGCCAGCAGCTTCACAACTATCCCCTCGTTCGACGTACTTTGAGCGCTCTCAACTGCGATATGGTACGTGCCGCCGGACGAGAATGGAATATTTTTAGCCCACTGCGGAACATCCTCGGACTCCCAGAAATTTCACTCCGCGGCGGGAGCCACCGTTTTGCGCGGCGTACCGCTCGTGCCGGTTCCCACCCATCAGGATCGTGCCCTGGTCGATCATCAGGGCTCAGCTACGAGCGATCGCGGTACGCAATCGGTACGCAGCACCATCGAGTACCCCTGGTGACAACCAACGCCACCAACATCAAAACCGCTGGTCAGCCAACGCCACCAACGAAGATAAAAATTGCCCTGAACTGGGGTTTTACAGAACGCCATAGTTCGGGACGAAGAGGTCGCAGGTTCAAATCCTGTCACCCCGACGTGTTGGTTGAGACACAGAAGAGCCCCTGATCAGTTCACTGGTCAGGGGCTCTTCGCTTGTCTGTGGGGATTCGCGGTCGAGGGGGTTCGGCCAGCAGATGGTGATGGCCGTGAGGAAGATCAGGCCGAGGATGAGGGCCAGGATGATGGGGCTCATGGGGGTCGCCCTTCCGGGGTGAGCGGAGCGGGAGCGCGGCGGCGGGCTCGTGGTTCGAGTGTGGGCGTGTCCATGGCGGGTGGGGTTGCCTGCGTGTTCGAGGTTGGTTGAGAAGTTCTCCCCTCGCGAGGCTGCGGATGGTGAGGGTTTCGGTGTGAGCAAGGGATAACGTGGCGCTTACTTTCTGTCACTTGATAGAAATTCGCGGTCGATAGCGTATACACCCATGTCGACAAGGGTGGATGCACCGGCCGAGGGCTCGGGAAGGCCGTTGCGCGACGTCGTGTACTCGACGTTGCGGGGGGAGTTGATGAACGGGGACATCCGGTTCGGGGAGCGGCTCACCGAACCCAAACTGTCGGCCAGATTCGGCATCTCCCGCACGCCGGTTCGGGAGGCACTCACCATGCTCTGCTCGGACGGGCTGTTGCAGCGCGAGGAGTTCGGGTTCAGTCCGGTGCGGCCGAGTGTGGCGCGAATTCGCGATCTCTACGAGTTGCGGCTGACCCTGGAACTGGGCGGGATGACGCGGGTGCGGGCAGATCCGCGGATCACCCACGACACCGCCCTGCTCCGCGCCGAGCGGCAGAAGTGGCTGGTTCTGCAGGCCGACCCGCCCGCCCAGGAGCCGGGTTTCGTCGTCGTCGACGAGGAATTCCATGTCGCCCTGCTGACCGCGGCGGGCAATGCCGAGATGGTGCGCGCCCTGGTGGCGGTGAACTCCCGGATCCGGCATGTCCGCATGTATGACTTCATGATCAACAACCGCATCGAGACCACGATCAGCGAGCACCTCGGCATTCTCGACGCCGTCCTCGCCGGTGATCTCACACTGGCCCAGCAGCTCTTGCACACCCACATCGGCGATTCGCTGGATGTGGTGCTCGAGCGGATCTCGCGTGCTGTCGCCGCCATGTCGCTGAGTGAATAGAGGAGCGTTTATGTCTGCCACCCCGACCGCACGGGTCGCCGCCGCCTACGCACGAATCGCCGAGGTGGATCGGCCCGAGGTCTGGATCACGCTGCGCTCCCAGGAGGTGCTGACGGCCGAAGCCGTCGATCTGGAACGCCGCGTCGCCGCGGGCGAGCAGCTGCCGCTGGCGGGGTTGCTCCTCGCGGTGAAGGACAACGTCGACGTGGCCGGCTTGCCCACCACCGCCGCCTGTCCTGAATTCGCTTACGAGGCAACGGAAACTGCGTCTTCGGTGCAGCGGCTGGTCGCGGCGGGCGCGCTGGTGCTGGGCAAGACCAACCTCGACCAGTTCGCCACCGGGCTCGTCGGCACGCGCAGCCCATACGGCGCCGTCCGCAATGCCCTTCATCCCGAATTGATCTCCGGCGGTTCGAGTTCCGGCTCCGCGGCGGCGGTCGCGCTCGGCATCGCCGACCTCGCCATCGGCACCGACACGGCGGGTTCGGGACGCGTACCTGCCGCACTGCACGGAATCGTCGGCATCAAGGCCACGCTCGGTGTGATCCCCGCCCATGGCGTCGTCCCCGCCTGCGCCGACTATGACGCGGTCACCATTTTCGCCGCCGACCTGGACCTGGCGGTCACCGCCGCGAAGACGATGGCGGGCAAGGACTCTCGCGACCCACGCAGCCGCGAATGGCCCGCCGACGTCCGCCTCGCGGCCTCCGCCGAGCCCGCGATCGCCATCCCCCGGCCCGAAGACCTCGAACCGCTGAGCCCGGCTTATCGAACGGCGTTCACGGAAACTGTCGCGGCCCTGCGTGATCAAGGCTTGCGCCTCACCGAAATCGACATCTCGCCACTTCTCGACGCTGCCCGCCTGCTCTACGACGGCGCGATAGTCGCCGAGCGGTACGCGGCGGTCGGCGAGTTCGTCGACAAGGGCGCACCGGGTCTCGACCGCTCCGTCGACGGAATAATCAGTGCCGCACGAGAACTCGACGCACACGCGTTCGCGCAGGACCTGGATGCCCTGGCCCGAGCCCGCACCACCGCGACTACGCTGCTCACCGGCTTCGACGGACTCCTACTCCCCACCACCACCGAACACCCGTCGATCGCCGAAGTCGAAGCCGACCCGCTCGCGATCAACCGCCGGCTCGGCACCTACACGAACTTCTGCAACCTCCTCGACCTCGCCGCCGTCGCGATCCCCGGCAAGCCGACCGCCGATGGCCTGCCGTTCGGCGTGACAGTCGTGGTCCCCGCGTTCGCCGACCAGTCGGCGGTCGACCTCGCCGCGCGCGTCATCGGCACCCCGGCGCCGCTTCTCGTGGAAACCGGTGTGCCCCTTGCCGTGTTCGGCGCCCACCTGCGCGGCCAACCGCTGCACTGGCAGCTCGAACAGCTCGGCGCCCGCTTCGCAGGCGAGATCACCACCTCCGACGCCTATCGCCTGACCGCCCTCGACACCACCCCGGCCAAACCCGGACTGGTCCGCCACGGTGCGGGACAGGGCGCACCGATCCTCGGCGAACTGTTCCTCGTCTCCCCCGCGGGCCTCGGCCGATTCCTCGCCGAACTACCGCCGCCGATGGCCCTGACCAGTATCGATCTCTCCGACGGACGCGCGGTGGTCGGCTTCGCGTGCAGCTACGACGCCGCCGTCGCCGCCACCGACATCACGCGCTACGGGAGCTGGGTGGCGTATCTACGGGATCGGTGACGTCGATGCCGAGCTCGGCGAGCAGGCCCGTCACGCGATGGCCGATGTCGTCGCGGATGGGGCGCACCTGCTCGGTCTCGAGGCCGGCCGGATCGTCGATGATCCACTCCTCGTAGCGCACCCCCGGCACCAGCGGACAGGTATCGCCGCAACCCATCGTGACGATCACGTCGGCGGCGCGGATGATCTCATCGGTCCACGGTTTCGGATACTCGCGCGAGATGTCGACGCCGACCTCGGCCATCACCGCCACCGCGGCCGGATTGAGCTGCCCACTCGGCACCGACCCGCCCGACCAGGCCACCGCCCGCCCCAGCGCCAGCTCTTCGAAGAATCCGAGCGCCATCTGCGACCGGCCCGCGTTGTGCGTACACAGGAACAGCACCGTCGGGCGCGGCCGAGCCACCTTGCCCTCGATCTTGGCCAGCGCCTGCAACCGTTGGCGCCCGAACCGCTCGGCCAGCAGCGGTAGGTACAGGGTCACCGTCGCCCGAGTAGCGAAATTCTCGTAGGAGGAGTGCAGGAAACGATGGATCGTTTCCAGCTCGAACATCGTCGCGAATTCTTCGCGCAGCCGCGCCTCGGCACGGTCGAGCGCGTCGGAGTGCTCGGCAATTTCGACCACCCCTCAACACTTACCCGAATCCGTCCCATACGCAAACGCCCGGGCCGATCACCCCTCGATCGACCGGCCCGGCACGCGTACTCACCGACACAACGTGGAACATGTTCGGCCCAGCCCGTCGGTGTGGTTACCGTCGGCAGTGCGTCTTCAGCGTCTGGAAGAGCCACCTTCTGGTCTGCACCGCCGGGTCCGACCGATCACCCCTCGAGACCGATCGGACCCGGTTGTTCCGGTGTCTGAAGCAACAATGCGGTGTCGGTCTCTAGAGCTTCTTAAGAACAACTTGTCGGCGAAGTCGGGTTTTCGGCGATGATAGAAGTACCGACGCAAGGAGATCGACCATGGAAACCGCGATCGTCTGGTTGCTGGCAAGCCTTCTGTACTGGTTCAGCAACTTCTGATCCCCTGACACCGTCCACGACAGAGCCCGGAATCAGGCCCTTCGCCCACCCATGAGACGAGGCAGGTACGCGTAACGCCGTACCTGCCTCCTGTCGTTGTGTGGATCACATCGAGCCGCCGGAATAGTTCACCGGCAGCAGCGGTTGGACTCACTGTCGACGTCCGAACAGCCCCGGGCCTCACCCCATTTGTCGCTACGAGCGACCACCCGCCGAGAGGCGCTTGTGGGGCGTCGGCACCCTGACGGGCCGTCCTCGAGGCGGCCCATCGACTCGAACGCCGCCAGGTCACCCTCATCGACCTGGCGGCGTTTGCCGTATCCGGGTCGCGGGGCACGCGCGCGTGCTCGAGGATGGGTCCATGACTTCGGATGGGCAGTTGCGGCGGAAACTGGGGCTGGGAGATTCAGTAGTGGTGGGGTTGGGGGCGATGGTGGGGGCCGGGGTGTTCGCGGCGTTGGGCCCTGCGGCGGGGGTGGGTGGGTCCTGGTTGCTGGTCGCCCTGGGGGTGGCCGCGGTAATCGCCTATTGCAATGCGATGTCGTCGGCGCGGTTGGCTGCGCTGTATCCGGTGTCCGGGGGGACGTATGTGTACGGGCGGGAACGGCTGGGGCCGTTCTGGGGGTATCTGGCGGGGTGGGGGTTCGTGGTCGGGAAGACGGCGTCGTGCGCGGCGATGGCGTTGACGGTGGGGAGTTACGCGTGGCCTGAGCAGGCGCACGCGGTCGCGGTGGGGGCCGTGGTGGTGGTGACGGCGATCAACTATGTGGGAGTGCAGAAGTCCGCGCTGGCTTCGCGGGTGATCGTGGGCGTGGTGCTGGCGGTGCTGGCGGCGGTTGTCGTGGTGGGGGTCGGTGGGAGCCATTCGGGGGCAACGGTTCTCGACAAGGAGATCGGGCCGTACGGGGTGTTGCAGGCGGCGGGGCTGTTGTTCTTCGCGTTCGCCGGGTACGCGCGGATCGCCACGCTCGGCGAGGAGGTGCGTGCGCCGGAGCGGACCATTCCGCGGGCGATCATGCTGGCGCTGGCAGTGGCATTGGCGGTGTACGCGCTGGTGGCGGTGGCCGCGTTGCTGACGTTGGGGTCGGGTGGGCTGGCGGCCGCGCGTGATCCGCTCGCGCGGGTGGTCGAGGCGGCGGGGGCGGGATGGCTGGCGCCGGTGGTTCGGGTGGGGGCGGTGCTGGCGGCGGCGGGTTCGCTGATGGCGTTGATCCTGGGGGTCTCGCGGACCTCACTGGCGATGGCGCGCGACGGGCATCTGCCGCGGGCACTGGCGATGATCCATCCGAAATACGCAGTGCCGCATCGGGCCGAGCTCGCGGTGGGTGTGGTGGTCGCGGTGCTCGCGGCGACGGTGGATCTGCGCGCGGCGATCGGGTTCTCCTCGTTCGCGGTGCTCGCGTACTACCTGATCGCCAACCTGTCGGCGGCCACGCTGACCGCCGCCGAGGGCAGGCCGCGGCGCTGGGTTCCGGTGCTCGGGGCGGCGGGTTGTGTAGTGGTCGGGTTCGCGTTGCCGATCGAGTCGGTGCTGGCCGGGCTCGGAGTGCTCGCGGCCGGCGCGGGGGTGTACGGGATTCGCAGTGTTGCGGGGAAGTGAACATGCCTGTGATTAGGGGGTTCAGCGGCCACGCTATACGGGTTACGGTGCGCGGCACGGACTACTCTCGCCCGCATGCGGCACATCACGGGCGTTTTCGCGGGAACGATCGCTGCGGTGCTGGCCTCGGCGTGCCTATTCGCCGTTCCGACCCACGCCGCGCCGAGTACGACCTGCGAGGTGACCTCAGGTCGCGACCTGGAGCGCGCCGAGCCCGAACAGGTGGGGCTGGATTCGGCGAAACTCGAAGCGGCACTGCAGTTCGCGGCCACCCGCAACCGGCTCAACGTCCAGATCTTCCGGCACAACTGCCTCGTCGGTGAGGGCCTGCGCAACGACGAGACCGGCAATACGCCGTGGAACATCTGGAGCGTCACCAAGTCGGTGGTGTCGTTGCTGGCCGGAATCGCTTCCGACGAAGGCAGAATCGATATCGCCGCCCCCATCGACCGCTACTTGCCGCCCGGTCTCGGCGACGCGGCGCACCGGTCGATCACCGTCGAGAACCTGCTCACCGAAACTTCCGGCATGCAGGTGGGAGTGCTGTCCGAGGGCATCACCGCGGTGATCCCCATCGACCCGCACTCGGCGGTACAGGCGCTGTCGGTGCAGCTGACCAATCCGCCCGGCACCACGTTCAGCTACAGCCAGCGCAATGTCGATCTGCTGTCCTACGTGATCGAGCTGGCCGTCGGCGAACCGCTACAGCAGTTCGCGCAGCGGGAATTGTTCGACCCGCTCGGCATCCCGCGCAGCGACTACTACTGGGCAAGTGACCGATCCGGCCATACCTACGGCTACGCCCATCTCCTGCTGCCGCCCAACGACCTCGCCAAGATCGGCCTGCTCGTCTCGAACGACGGCCGCTGGGGCGCCGACCGGGTGATCTCCTCGGACTATCTGCGCGAAGCCCGCACACCGTCGGCGGCGAACAGCTGCTACGGCTACCTGTTCTGGCTGGGCGCCGATTGCAGCGAATCCCCCGACTTCCTGCCCGCCGACACGTTTTTCATGTCCGGACTGGGCCTGCAGAACGTCTTCTTCCTGCCGAGCCTGGACATGACGGTGATGTGGACGGGCCCGTTCGGCAACCAGACCGCCTACGGCCCGAGCGGCATCCTCGCCCACGCCGAAGAGCTGCCCCACGAGTTCTTCCGTCGCCTGTTCGCCGCCATCACCGACACCAAGGCCCCGACCGCCGAACCGTACGTCGAGCCCCCACTGGAATTCGACGCGGGCAAACTCATCGACGCCAACATCCTGCTGGCCGTCTTCGGCATCGGCCCCGGCGCCTACCCCGGCTGCACCGTCTTCGACTGCCTCAACCAACCCCTGGCCGCCCCGTTCGCCAGCATCCCCCCCGGCTGCGCCATCCTCGCCTGCGTAGGCAACGACCCCCGAACCCCCGGCATCCGCCCGCTCCGCTGAACACCCCGGTCCGCACCCCAACAAGCACCCCCAGCCACACCGTGCACCCCAGATCCGCCATGACCACACAACCAGCCCCGCACCCGCGACCCCTAGGGAGCGGCGGCCACGAAGTGGCCGGTCGCGGCCGGGCCGCCGGTTAGCCGCCGGGGCGTAGGCGACGAAGGAGCAAGC
>NZ_JBHUYK010000028.1:0-92231 GCF_042668615.1 Nocardia sp. NPDC057272
GGACTCGTGCCTTCGGCACTTTGTCCCGCCCCGTTTTTCGGGTGGCCGGGCCGCTACGCCCGCTGCGCGGGCGAGGGCCTCCTCGAGGTCGGCCCGTGGGGGTTGGGTTGTGCGGGTCGGGCTCGTACGGGGTGGACCTGTGCGAGGTCGGCCCGTATGGGGTTCGGTTGTGCGGGTGGGTGGCTGGTGCTGGGCTCGCGGTGCGGTTTCCCGAACTGGGTGTGAAGTCGGGCAATTCTCAGCGGGCCGCGAGTGATTCGCCGATGTAGTGCATTTCGTCGGGGGTGGTCACCATCGACACTGTCGCACTGCCGGTGCTGGTGCGGACCGTGATCCGGTTCGGGGCGTACGGGTCCTGGATGAGGGTCACGTCGGGCGGCAGCGCGTCCGGATCGCGTTCGGTGGTGCGGATTTCGACGAAGGTCGCGCCGCCGAGATGGGTTGTCGGCGCGATGCCGTCGAACACCAGGACGGTGGTGGTCGGGTACGGGGCCGCGGGGACGGGTGGCGGGCCGGGGGGTGCCTGTGGGGTCGCGCCCGCGGCGCGCGGCGCGATCGACAGCAGTTGGGGGGTGGCCAGATTGGCGACCATCGACTGCCATGCCTGCGGGCGTGATGTGTGCACGACGGCGTGCGCGCCGAGCGCGGTGGCCCGCAGGACCACCTGCTGAGCCAGGTCCAGGTTCCCGATCACGTCGACATGGCGGGTGCCCGCGCCGATCAGCGGGACGGCGATGCCCTGGCCGCGTTCGTCGGCGCCGATCAGCTGGCCGCAGCCGGTCGTCGGCACGGCGATGTCGGTGAGTGCGGTGAGGGTGCCCCGGTAGCCGTCCCGGCCGCCGAGGGCGTCGGCGGCGCCGATGGGCAAGGTGTCGAGCAGGATTCGGCGCTGGCTGCCCGGGAGCTCGCGCAGCCCGGCGATCGGCGCCTTGTCGTAGGGCTCCACCGAATCGAAGCGGACGACGGCGTTGAGCACGACGGTCCCCGCCTTGTCGTCCGCCCGGCCGATCCGGCCCGCGCCGGGGTGCAGGCGCAGGGTGACGGTGGTCGACAACGTGGGCAGCGACCAGATCTCGGCCAGTCCGTTGGTGCCGATCATCGGCGCGGTGAGCTGGTAATGGGTGAGATGCCTGCCGTACTCGGATTCCAGGCCGTGCGCCGACTCGGTCAGCCGCAGCGGGTCGAAGCCGTAGGACAGTTCGCGCAGCGCGCTGTTCATCTCGGTCGCGGTGAGCACCGCGGCGTCGATGCCCTGGGTGGCCAGCCGATTCGCGACCCGGCGGGTGGCGATGATCATGGTGCGCAGCGCACCGGTCGCACCGCCGCCACGCTTGTCCACCGCGGTCGCGTTGGCCACGGGGTCAAGGCGCAGCACGAGCCAGCAGGTGCGGTGCGCGATGGCGGGCAGCGGGCCGAGAATCCGGTTGTACAGCTGTGCGGCCGCACCGGTGCCCGCGGTGCGCGCGCCGGTGGAGATCACATCGATGCTCACCAGCCCCACATCGAATTGCTCGAGGCAGCGCGCCACTTCGGTGAGCGGCAGCAGCTGGTCGGCACTGAGCGAGCCGCGACGCAGCAGAGTGAGGGTGTCCGGCGGCGGGTCGATCCGCAGCATGGTGAGCAGCAAATCGCCGTCCCAGCGCACCCCGCAGCCGCCGCCCTCCGGCAGCGGTACGTCGAACGCGGGCGCCCGATCGAGGGTGTCGGCGCGGCCGCGCACCCGACGGGCCAGCCAGTCACCGATGCGGACCGCCGGGGGCCGTCGCCGGATCGGCACGAGCCCGATCAACAGCACGAAAGCGGCGCCGCCGATCGCGCCGTAGACCGAATCCGTCGTCGCCAGCACGATCCAGGCCACGATCGCCGCGAGTATCGCGGTCGGCACACACGCACGCAGCGGGTACATCCGGAACAACCAGAATTCCGGGTCACGCAGGGTGTCGTAGACGTGTGCGCTGCCGGTTTGCCCGGCGTTCATACTGTTGTTCAAAGCCGTTGTCCCCGCTTGGCGTACGTCGAATCATGGTGAAGGACAAGTTCCGGATTTACGGTACCGTGTCCGACGAGATGGTGATCAACTCAGCAATGGAGTCCCTGTGCCGGCACAGCTGACAACCAAAGCCCAGGTCAATGGTTATCGCTTTCTGCTACGCAGGCTCGACCATGCCCTGGTCCGCCGTGACGTGCGCATGTTGCACGATCCGATGAAGTCGCAGAGCCGGTCGCTGATGGTCGGCGCGGTCCTCGGTCTGATCATCGTGGCAGGGGCGGCCATCCTCGGCTTTCTGAAACCACAGGGCGCGATCGGCGACGCGCTGATCGTCACCGGGAAGCAGAGCGGCGCCATGTATGTGGTCGTCGAGGCGAAAGAGGGCGAGAAGACCCTCCACCCGGTGCTCAATCTGGCCTCGGCCCGGCTCATCGCCGGCGACGCGCAGGCGCCGAAATCGGTGAAGGACGACAAGCTCGGTTCGATGCCACGTGGTCCGCTGCTCGGCATTCCCGGCGCCCCGGCGGCCATGCCGGGTTCCAAGCAGGGCTCGAGCTCGAATTGGACGCTGTGCGAGACCACCCCGCTCTCGGCCGCGGGTAGCGCGTCCGGCGCGGGCGGCGGCCTCACCACCGCCATCGTCGGCAAGCTCGAGACCGGCGACCGGATCGGCGCGGTCGGCGCAGACGACGCCATGCTGATGCGCCACAGCGACAAGACCTTCCTTCTGTACAAGGGCGCGCGGGCCGAGGTCGACCCGACCAACTCGGTGCTCGCCCGGACCCTCGGGCTGACCGGTCAGCAGGTCCGCCCGATCGGTAGCGCGGTGCTCGGCGCCACCACTCAGGCCCCGCCGCTCGCCGTGCCGGCCATCGAGCGCGCGGGCGAACCCGGCCCCGGCAAACTGTCGAATGTGCCGATCGGCGGGATCATCTCGGTGACCGGCGTGGAGGCCGCGGGCAAGGAGACGATGTACGTGGTGCTCGCCGACGGCGTACAGCGCGTCTCGGAGTTCACCGCCGACCTGCTGCGCAACGCCGATTCGCGGGGGATGCGCGAGATCGCCGAGCTGGCGCCGGATGTGCTCGACCGGATGCCGATGCTGCACACCTTGCCGATCGACGCCTTCCCCGAGCACAAGCCGCGGATCCTGTCCGCCGAGGACGCCCCCGTGGCATGTGTGAACTGGGCCAAGGATCCCGGTGAGGCCACCGCGCAGGGCAAGTCGGTGGACGGGCCGACCGAACGCGCCACGGTGACGTTGCTCGCCGGAACGAAACTGCCGCTGGCCGGATCGGCCAAGCCGGTGACGCTCGCGACTGCCGACGGTTCGGGCAACCGAATGGATGCCGTGTACCTGGCGCCGAGCACCGGCGAATTCGTCCAGGTCACCGGCGTCGAGCCGGGGAGCTTGCGGCGGGAATCGCTGTTCTATGTGGCCGACAACGGGATTCGCTACGGCATCCCCGACGCCGGGACCGCCGCGGTGCTCGGCCTCGGTGACAAGCCGAAGCTCGCGCCGTGGTCGATCATCGGTCAGCTCGTCCCCGGCCCGACGCTGTCCGCGAAAGACGCGCTGACCAGCTACGATTCGCTACCCTCGGCCAGCAAGTAGCCGAAAGGAGCGGGGCCTGGCGCGCATTCGCACCGGGCCCCCTTCGGCGTTCAGCTCAGGTTCGGGATCTGTCCGATATTGAGGGTGGCGACGATCCCGGCGAGCGCGGTCCGCATGTCCGGCTCCTCGATGCGCATCAGCACGTCGTCGTCGACCTCGGCCAGATCCAGCCCCTCGGTATTGGCCAGCCGGAACTCGCGTTCCTCTTCGGCCGACTCGATCACATTGCGGATGAAGCGACCGTTGCCTGCCAGGTCCACACCGCGGCGCGGTTGCCCGCTCTGGTCGGTGCTCTCCAGGTTGTAGAGGTAGTCGCAGGTCTCGATCAGGGTGGCCAGCGACTCCGGCGACAGTTGTGAATCCCGGCTGTTGGCGACGATTTCGCCGATCTGCCCGAGTTCGGCGGCGGTGTACGACGGGAACTGCAGACGCTTGGCGAAACGGGAGGCCAAGCCGTCGTTGGCGGCGAGCAGCCGGTCGATCTCGCCGTCGTACCCGGCGATGATCACCACGAGGCGGTCACGGTCGTTCTCCATGCGCGCCAGCAGCGTGTCCACGGCCTCGCGACCGAACGCGTCACCGCCCGAAAGCCCGGTCTGGATCAGTGTGTAGGCCTCGTCGATGAACAGCACGCCGTCCATCGCGCTGTCGATCAGCTTCTCGGACTTGATCGCCGTGCCGCCGAGGTTCTGGCTCACGAAGTCGACACGCTTGGCCTCGACCACCTTGTCGGTCTTCAACAGTCCGACACCGCAATAGATCTTGGCGACCACCCGCGCGATGGTGGTCTTACCGGTACCGGGCGGACCCGTGAAGGCCAGGTGCTGACCACGGGACTGACTCGACAGGCCCTTGCCCGCGCGGATCTTGGCCAGCTGCGCCGAGGACTGCAACTTGGCCACCTGGTTCTTCACCGAGGCCAGTCCGACCTGCTTGTCGAGCTGTGCGCGTGCCTCGGCGAGCACGGTCTTCGCACGGTCCTCCGCGGCGGCCTCGTTCATCGACGCCAGGGTCGGCGCCGAGCCGGCATCCCACTTGTCGGTGCGCGCGTCGATCACCTCGCGGCTGGTGACCACGATCCGGAAGGTGCGGTCGCGCATGGCGGTCGTGTTGGCGGCGAAATCGGGCAGCTGCGAGTAGACCTGCTCGAACAGCTTCTGGGCCTCGGCCTCGTTGCCCGATTCTCGCAGGCACAGGCCGCGGTTGTACATGGCGGTGAACTTGGCCGACGGAATCGGACCCGCCTCAGCCTGTTCCATCCGCCGGATCGCCTCGCCGAACAATCCCAGCTGCGCGCAGGCGGTGCCCACCATCACGTTCGCGCCGGTGGCCAGATAGGGGTCTTTCCAGCTTTCCGAACCGGCCAGCACGGTCATCACATCCGACCAGCGCTGCGTGTTGTAGTGCAGGATGCCGCGGATGTAGGCGCTGATCCGATCGTCGATCTGCTTGTCGGGGTCGTCGGCGCGCCCGCCGCGCAGCTTCGCCAGTTCGTCGAGCACCTGCTCGGCCTGGTCGTAGTCGGTGTCCGCGATCAGCTGCGATGCCCAGGCGAGCCAGATCTCGGTGAGCCCGGCCAGCGGGTAGTCGATGTAGAGCCCGGGCAGGAAGCGCCCGGCCATGGCGCGGGGTGCCAGGCCGATCCTGCGCTGCTCGCGGCCGAGTGAATCAAGGCTGGTGCGGTGCAGATTGAACAGCACCTCCTTGGTCACCTCGCCGGCTGCCGCGCGGCCGAGCCACGCGTCGCACATCGAGGAGTCCCATTCCGTCGCGCGCTGGAAGGCCAGCTTCGCGTACTCCTCGTCGCGCGCGGACTCCTGACCGTCGATGGACAGACCGAGCGAGAGGACGCCCGCGTCGAAGGCGCGTTGAGCCTGGCGAATGTCTGGCATGTGGTGTCGGACCCCGAAATCTTCCTCTGATGGACAGCTGGTGTTCAATCCGGCGGCAGGACTTCGATCGCGCCGGTTTGCCCTGTCCGTTAGATTAGGTAACGCTGCCGTGTGGTCGCAACGGAAGTAGTCAGCTACGACTGAGAGTTCATCACTGGTGTCGACGTTGTTAGGCAATGAGCCCGAACTATGCCGAGTTTCAGTGATCGGGGGTGATACGCAGCTCGACATAGGTCTGCCCGCCACGGTTCCGATCGCCGGATTCATCGGTGATCTGGTGGCGCTGATCCGTTCGCGGGATCCGCGCCTGCCCGAAGGCGACGAGGACTCCGCTCCGATCCGCGCCCAGCACTGGACGCTGGCGCGACTCGGGCAGGACCCGCTCGCACCGAGCCGCACGCTCACCGAGGCCGAGGTCTACGACGGTGAGCTGCTGGTGCTGAGCCCGGTGACCCGCCGGGAGTCGCCCGCGCTGTTCGACGACGTCATCGACGCCGTATCCCGGCTCACCGCAGGCGAGTTCCGCGGTTGGTCCGGATCGGCGGCCCGCTGGGCCGGGCTCGTGCTGGCGACCGTCTCGATCATCGCCGCACTCGCGCTGTTGATCGTCTCGCGCACCCACACCGATCCGCTCGCCCCGGCGTTCGCACTGCTCGGCACCGGGATCGCCGCGTCCGCGGCGGCCGGAATCGCCGCGCGGAAATTCACGGATTCGATTACCGCGAACTGGCTTTCGCTGGACGCGCTGCTGCTGTTGTTCGGCGGTGGTGCGCTGGTGGTGCCGGGCGTGCTCGGGGCGGGCAGCCTGTTGCTCGGCAGCGTGATGCTCCTGGTCGCCGCGGTGATCGGGTATCGGGTCACCGGAATCGGAGCCGGATTGTTCGCCGCCGCGATCACGCTCAGCGTGTTCGGCGCGGTGTCGGGTGCGATCTATCTGATCTGGCATCCGGGGCTGGCCAAGCTGTTCGCCGGGGTGCTCGTGGCGGCGGTGATGCTGCTGTCGTCGGTGCCACGGCTGGCCGCGGTGACGGCACGGCTGCCGATTCCGCCGGTGCCGACCGCGGGCGGGGCGATCGACCCCGCCGATCACGAACAGCGGCCCACCATCGAGGGTGTCGGCGCGGTCGGCGCGATCGCGCTGCCCTCGGCGGCCGGGCTCGGCGAACGCGCCCGGGTCGCGAATCAGATCCAGACCGGGCTCGTCGTCGCCTGCGCGCTCGCCGCGCTGATCGGTGCCGTCGGCGCGGCCGACCCGTTCGGCTCGTTCCACTCCGGCGGCGTCGCCCTCGCGGCGGTCGCGGGGATCGTGCTGTGTCTGCGCGGTCGCTCCTACGCCGACCTGGTGCAGGCTGCCACGCTGATCATCGCGGGCGCGCTCACCCTGCTCGCGTTGCTGTCCGGCCTCGGCCTCGGCCACGAATCGCTCGAATTCGTCGCGGTGGCACTGCTGTTGGCGACCGCGGGTGCTGTCATCGGGTTCGGCGTCATCGGACCCCATGTCGAAGTGACACCGGTGACACGGCGGATGATCGAGATCTTCGAGTACCTGTTGATCATCACGATGATCCCGCTCGCGCTGTGGGTGATGGATGTGTACTCGACCGCCCGCAACATATGACCGGCGCAGCCATGCGGCGCGCGCTGCTGCGGCTCACCTGTGCGGCGACCGTGCTCGGCACCGTCGCCGGATTCCCGATGCCGGCGGGCGCCATCGCCCCGCCCCGGATCGATCCGGGCGCGCTCGACGCTGCCTTGGCGCTGAGCGGTAGACCGGCTCCGCTGGAGGCGACCGAACAGCGCGAACTGTGCGCCGAACCGGTGCTGCGCGGCAACGCGCCGGTCGAACCGCCGATGTCGCAGCAGGTCCTCGATCTGCCCTCGGCCTGGCAGTTCAGCCGGGGGGCCGGGCAGAAGGTGGCCGTGATCGATACCGGCGTCAACCGGCATCCGCGCCTGCCCGCGCTGCAAGCGGGCGGTGACTACGTGAGCGATACCGACGGCACTGTCGACTGCGACGGCCACGGCACACTGGTGGCGGGCATCATCGCCGCCCGGCCCTCACCCGACGACGCGTTCGTCGGGGTGGCCCCGGACGCGGAGATCCTGGCCATCCGCCAGCTCAGCCTCGCCTACGACCGTAAGGACCGGGCCGGTTCGGTCAAGGAGGACGGTGCGCTGCGCAGCGACGGCTACGGCAGTGTGCTCACCCTCGCCGGTGCGGTCGTGCGCGCGGTGGACATGGGCGCCACCGTGATCAACATCTCCGAAGTGGCCTGCACCGCAGCTGGTTCCAATACCGCCGACGGCGCGCTCGGCGCTGCCGTGAAGTACGCCTACGACCGCAATGTGGTGGTCGTGGCGGCGGCGGGCAATGTGGAGCAGGGCGGGCCGTGCCAGAACCAGAACGAGGGATCCGGCTGGAGTTCGGTGACCACTGTCCCGTCCCCGGCGTGGTTCACCCCGTACGTGCTGTCGGTCGGTTCGGTCGACGCCGACGGCCAGCCCTCGGCGCTGTCGCTGCGCGGGCCGTGGGTCGGGGCCGCCGCGATCGGCCGCAACATCGTGTCGCTGGACAGCAAGCCCGGTGGCACCGGGCTGGTCGACGGCGTACAGACGATGGAGGGTGTGCAGCCGGTCGACGGAACCAGTTTCGCCGCACCGTATGTCGCCGGATTGGCCGCGCTGATCCGGTCACGCTTTCCGGAACTGTCCGCCCAGCAGGTGATCGAACGGATCACCCGCACCGCGCACGCACCGGGGCGCGGCCGTGACGATGCCATCGGCGCCGGTCTGATCGACCCGCTCGCGGCGCTCACCGCGCCGTTGTCCGCCGAGCCGCCCAGCAGGGGCGCCGACGTCGGCCATCCGATCGCCGAACCCTACGCGGCGCCGGAACCGGATTCCCGGCCGCGCCAGGTCGCGATCGCCGGATCGCTGTTCCTGTTGGCCGCCTTGGGAATCGGCGCCGCGTTCGGGTTCCCGTTCCGCCGCCGCGGTGTTGACCTCAATCAGGAATTCGAGGAGTAGAGGGTTCGATGGCAACCGAAGGTTTCGTCCGTCGCCCCCGGATCGCGCCGCCGCGCGCACCGGGCGGTGAAGTAGCGCTCACCCCGCCGCCGGAGATCCAGCGCGCCATCCCGTCGCCGCTGATGATGAAGCTGATGCCCGTCATCATGGTGGTCGCGGTGGTCGGCATGATCGCGATGATGGTCACGATGGGCCGCAATCTGCTGGCCAATCCGATGATGATGATGTTCCCGATGATGATGCTCATGTCGATGGTCGGCATGATGGCGGGCATGCGCGGCGGTGGTCCCAAACGCGCCGTCGAGCTCAACGAGGAACGCAAGGACTACTTCCGGTATCTCGACCAGGTGCGCAAGGACGTGCGCACCACCGGCACCAAACAGCTCGAGACGCTCGGCTGGAGTCATCCCGAACCCGCCGATCTGCCCTCGCTGATCGGTAGCAGGCGGATGTGGGAGCGCCGCCCCAACGACCCCGACTTCGGGCATGTGCGAGTCGGCGTCGGCAGCCACCGCCTCGCCACCAAGCTGGCCAGGCCCGAAACCGGCCCGCTCGAAGACCTCGAACCGGTGTCCACGGTGGCGCTGCGCCGTTTCGTCCGCACGCATTCGGTGGTGCACGAACTGCCGACCGCGGTCTCGCTGCGGGCCTTTCCTGCCATCAATATCGGCGGTGACCTCGACGAGGGCCGCGAGCTGGTGCGGGCCATGCTGATGGAACTGACCACCTTCCACGGGCCGGACAATCTCGTCGTCGCCATCGTCTGCGCCGATCCCGATACGCATTGGGCCTGGGCGAAATGGCTTCCGCACGTGCAGCATCCGTCGGTGCGCGACGGACTGGGGTCGGCGCGGATGATGTACACCTCGCTGGGCGAGCTCGAATCGGCGTTGCAGGCCGAGCTGATGGAACGCGGCCGGTTCATGCGCAATCCGCAGCCCACCCAGGGCCGGTTGCACCTGGTGGTGGTGATCGACGACGGCTACATCAGCGGTAACGAGCGCACCATCAGCGAATCCGGCCTCGACTCGGTGACCGTGCTCGATCTGACCGCGCCGGAGAACGGACTCGCGGCGCGCCGCGGCCTGCAACTGGTCGTCTCCGACGGCGCGGTGTCGGCGCGCAGCGCCGCCGGGGTGGAACGGTTCGCCACGGCCGACGAGGTCAGCCAGGCCGAGGCGGCGGCCTTCGCGCGCTCACTCGCCCGCTACCGGCTCGCGACGGCCGCGCAGATCGTCAGCCTGGGGGAGGGCACCACCAGCGACCCCGGCCTGATGGCCCTGCTGCGCATTCCCGACGCCGCCCAGATCGACCCGGCCAGGGTGTGGCGACCGCGAACCGCGCGGGAACGTCTGCGGGTGCCGATCGGTATCACCCCGGACGGCACGCCGGTCGAGATCGACATCAAGGAGTCGGCCGAGAACGGCATGGGCCCGCATGGCCTGTGCATCGGCGCCACCGGCTCGGGTAAGTCGGAATTCCTTCGTACGCTGGTACTTTCGCTGGTCACCACGCACTCGCCGGATGCCCTCAACCTGGTCCTCGTCGACTTCAAGGGTGGCGCCACGTTCCTCGGCCTCGACTCGCTGCCGCACGTCGCGGCCGTGATCACCAACCTCGAGGACGAGCTCTCGCTGGTCGACCGTATGAAGGACGCGCTCGCCGGTGAGATGAACCGCCGCCAGGAGCTGCTGCGCTCGGCGGGCAACTACGCCAACGTCACCGACTACGAGAAGGCAAGGGCGGCGGGCGTTCCGCTCGATCCGCTACCCGCGCTGTTCGTGGTGGTCGACGAGTTCTCCGAATTGCTCTCGCAGAAACCCGATTTCGCCGAACTGTTCGTGATGATCGGCCGTCTCGGTCGCTCGCTGCACGTGCATCTGCTGCTGGCCTCGCAGCGCCTGGAGGAGAACAAGCTGCGCGGCCTGGAATCGCACCTGTCCTACCGGATCGGTCTGCGTACCTTCTCGGCCAACGAATCGCGCGCGGTACTCGGCATCACCGACGCTTACCACCTGCCCAGCGTGCCCGGCGCGGGCTACC
This sequence comes from Nocardia sp. NPDC057272, assembly GCF_042668615.1. NCBI lineage: Bacteria > Bacillati > Actinomycetota > Actinomycetes > Mycobacteriales > Nocardiaceae > Nocardia > Nocardia sp. NPDC057272. The sequence goes on from NZ_JBHUYK010000028.1 coordinate 10,568, forward strand.
TGAAAAGCGATGCCTCCGAACCGCTTCGGTTCAACGCCAGCTATGTCTCGGGTTCCTATGTCGCGCCGGTCGGCACGGTCATCGACGACGACGGCGCACCGGTCGGCGGACAGCGGCCCGTGGTGTTCACCGCGGCACCCGTCGAAGCCGCGGAGCTCGAGCCGGGACACGAGGAGACCGACCCGATCCTGCGCGGTCGTCCGGAACTCCCCCCACCGCCCCCACCCGGTGGCCAGAGCGCCGAGGAGGGCATCCCGGATTCGTTGCTCGACGTGGTGGTCAAGCGGCTGACCGGGCACGGCAGGCCCGCCCACGAAGTGTGGCTGCCACCGCTGGAGGAATCGCCGACCGCCGACATGCTGCTGCCCGACCCCGACTGGCGTTCGCCGGTGAACCGGCACGGTCAGCTGTGGATGCCGATCGGTGTCATCGACAAGCCCTACGAGCAGCGCCGCGACGTGCTCACCATCAATCTCGCGGGCGCACAGGGCAATGTCGCGGTGGTCGGTGGCCCGCAGTCGGGCAAGTCGACCACCTTGCGCACGATCATCCTGGCCGCGGCCGCCACGCACACTCCCGAGCAGGTGCAGTTCTACTGCCTCGACTTCGGTGGTGGCAGCATGGCCGGTCTGGTCGGGATCCCGCACGTCGGTTCGGTTGCCGGCCGTCTCGACGGCGATCGGGTCCGGCGCACCATCGCCGAGCTCACCACCCTCATGCGGCAGCGCGAGGAACGGTTCGCCGAGCTCGGTATCGAATCCATGGCCGAGTTCCGCCGGCGCAAGTTCTCCGCGCTCGAGGCGCGACAGATCAACGGGACCACCGCCGCACCGGGCGACCTGCTCGCCGCCGACCAGTTCGGTGACGTGTTCCTGGTGATCGACGGCTGGGGCGCCATCCGCGAGGAATTCGACATCCTCGAACCGCTGATCAATGCCATTGCCACCCAGGGTCTTTCCTTCGGCGTCCACCTGATGATCGGCGCCTCGCGCTGGGCTGAGATCCGGCCGGTCGTCAAGGACCAGGTCGGTACCAGGCTGGAGCTGCGTCTGGGCGATCCCGGTGACTCGGAGATGAATCGCCGTACCGCGCACCAGGTTCCGGTCGGGAGGCCGGGTCGTGGTCTCACGCGCGAACAGTTGCACATGCTGATCGCGCTGCCCCGCCTGGATTCGGACTCCGACCCGTCCACGGTGGCCGACGGTGTCACCAGGGCGCGGGAAGAGCTCATCGCGCTGTATCCGGGACGCCGTGCCCCGCAGGTGCGCATGCTGCCGCTGAGCTTCCCGCGCGACGAGGTCGTCGCCACCGCCAAGGGGCAGGGCGTGAAGCTCGACCGCAGCAAGGTCGTCGTCGGTCTCGGCGAGTCCGAATTGCAGCCGCTGGTGCTGGATTTCGGTCTCGAACCACACTTCATGGCCTTCGCGGACGTGGAATGCGGCAAGACCACGCTGCTGCGCAACATCGTGATGAGCATCGCCGAACAGTCCGATGCGTCCGAGGCGCGGGTCATCCTGATCGACTACCGGCGCACCATGCTCGGTGTGCTCGAGGGGGATCAGCTGGCCGGATACTCGACCTCGTCACAGACCTGTGGACCGATGATCGCCGAGGTCGCGGGCTACCTGGCCAAGCGAATTCCGGGTTCCGACATCACCCAGCAGCAACTGCGCGAACGCAGCTGGTGGTCGGGCCCGGAGATCTATGTCGTCGTCGACGACTACGACATGGTGGTCACCGGATCGGTCAATCCCTTCGCCCCGCTGCTCGAATACCTGCCGCAGGCACGCGATATCGGCCTGCACCTGGTCGTCACCCGCCGCATCGGTGGCGCGTCGCGTGCGCTGTACGACCCGGTGCTCGGTGCGATGAAGAACCTGTCGGTGCAGACGCTGATCATGAGCGGTTCCCGGGACGAGGGAAAGCTGATCGGCGATGTTCGCCCGAGCAAGATGCCGCCCGGCCGAGGCACACTGGTCTCCCGGAGCCAGGGCATCGAACTCGTGCACATCGCCGACCTGCCACCGCTGTAACCCCGCGGTCAGCCGGGGAAGCGATCCATCAGCGGCAGTGCCGGGACGGAACGCCGGTGGGCCGCGCGGCGGACCGGCGGACCGCACCAGCTGTCGGTGCGGCGTTCGAACAGCGCGCAGGACGGGCCGGTCGTCAGTGGGTCGGCGATGCGGGCCAGGGTGAAGCCGGCACGGCGGTAGTAGTCGTGGAGGTGGCGGTTGGCGGTCCAGGCATCGAGGCGGACCCAGTCCCGGTGCTTCTGGTCGGCCAGCCGTGCGGCGTGGGCGAGCATCCGGTGCCCCACCTGCAGGCCCGCGAACCGCAGGTCGACGATCATGAAATGCACGATCACCGACTCGGCCAGCTCCCACGCCGACCACAGTCCGGGATCGGCTCGCTGGTTGACCGTGATCGTCCCCGCGGGCTCACTGTCGACCTCCGCGATCCACGTCTCACCGCGATCCAGCGCCCGCCCGACCGCCCCGGCGAAGATCTCGATCGGTCGGCCGCGCCCCGCCACCGTCCACTGATCCGACCCGCGTGCCGTCAGCCACGACGTGCGCTGGACGCGCAGGCGGCAGATCAGCGGCAGGTCGCCCAGGGTGGCCGGGCGCAGGCGCACCGTCATGGCAGCGCGACGGCCAACCGGGGTGCGATGCCCAACGTGCGGGCGATGACGTCGGTGCCCGTGGTGTCGCCGAGCTGATAGGCCAGCTGGTTGCGGCCCGCCAGGGAACGGTGGCGGGTGGCGCGGGTGACGCGTTCGTGGTTGGCGCCGATGCGCAGATGGTCGAGCAGGACGGTGCCGGTGGCTACGCCGAGCACTGCCGCTTCTTCGGCGGTGGCGGCGCGGGCCAGCACGGTGTCGCGGTGGGCGGTCTCGCCGTAGCCGCGGTCGGCCAGGCGACGGGTGGTGCCCTCGGGGATGTCGTGTGGCGAGTCGATGCCCGCGGCTTCGGCGAGGTCGCGGGGGTAGAAACTCACCTCCCACGACCACGGTTCGTTGTCCAGGTACTGCACGACCGTGCGCGCGAGCACCCAGGAATCGGCGGCGACACCGAGCCAGCGCGCGACTTCGGTGTTCGCGGGTTCCATCCTGGTGCTGAACTGCTTGGACGGTTCCCGGTTGGCCGCGCGCGCGATCTCCTCGAAGATGTCGTGCGCCGACCTGGGCCGATCGCGCCGGATGTGGTCGGTGACCACCGACTCCAGGACTTCCTGGTTGCGCACGATGGTGCCGCGGGAAGTCGCTGTGTAGACGAGATTTTCAGCGACGAGCACCTGAATCGCGTTGCGTGAGGTGGTGATCGAGACCTGCATCTGATCGGCGAGCTCGGAGTGGCTGGGTAGCCGGTCGCCCGGTTTCCATGTGCCCGCGTGGATCTCCTCACGGAGGAGGTTCGCGATCCGGAGATAGGTCGGACCGTCCGCCATCATGCTCCTCGGTAGGTCGTGCAGGTAACGAAGTGTACTCGTATCGGTTACCTACGGCCGAGTAATGCTTGACAGAAAGCTTGCGAGGTTTATTGTAATGAACGTCCTGATCCGGTGCTCTGCGGCGATGACGGCGAGGCAATGTGGCTGGTTCGGAGAGTTCAACAGTTGTCATGGCTTTCCCCGACACAGTGCGGAGTGTCGATTCCGCCGGGCTCCCGGCAGCTACCGGTCTGTTACCCCTCTCCGACATTCTCGTCCGGGCGTGTCGTGGACATCGGGTGGTCGGGGGACCGCTGCTGTGGTTCGCGCGCGATCTGGCCGTGCTGCACGAGAAACGCATCGTCGGGCGCGGGGGCCGAGTCGACACCGATCCGGTGGTCCTGCGCGAAATCGACTGCCGGCGTAGTGAACTGGTGCTGGCGATCGACGACTGGGTGCTGCGGTCCATCCCGCAGCACCGCCTCGGCGCCACGCTGCACACGGAGACCGTCGGCGCGGTCATCGACCGCATGGCCGAGGCTTCCGTGCGAGCGCACCACGCCCTGATGACGCTGGCGGCCAACGACGAAATGCTGCACTGCGCGTGGCATCACCTGGCCGAATTGGCCGACGCCTACGACGATCTGGTGCGTGACGTACTGGCCGGGCGCAGGCGGCTGCCCGAGTGGTGAGCTAGCACTTCGACCGCACACCACGTCCGCGGTGCACACCGCGGACGTGCGTGTCAGCCGAGCCGGTGGTGGTGGACGCCGAACTCGTCGGCCACCGTCGCCGCCAGTTCCACATACGCGCGCTTGGTGGTCTTGTGCAAGCGGTGCAGGTCGATCTCGGCGCCCTCGGAGAGGTGCTCGTCGAACGGGATGATGTGAACGGCGCGGCAGCGGGACAGGAAGTACTCGCGCAGCTGCTGGACGCCGACGTTGGGTGAGCCCTCGCGCGGGAGGTTGATCACGACCACCGCGTTGCGGACCAGGTGGTCGTGGCCGTGCAGGGACAGCCAGTCCAGGGTCGCGGCGGCGCTGCGGGCGCCGTCGATGGCGGCCGAGGAGATGAGCACGAGCGAATGGGCGAGGTCGAGGACGCCGCTCATCGCCGAGTGCATCAGACCGGTACCGCAGTCGGTGAGGATGATGTTGTAGAAGCGCTGCAGGATGCGGGCCACGGCCCGGTATTCCTCGTCGTTGAACGCTTCCGACGCGGCCGGATCACGCTCGCTGGCAAGGACTTCCAGGCGACTCGAGCCCTGGGAGGTGTGCCTGCGGACGTCGGAGTAGCGCTGGATCGCCGGGTCGAGCAGCAGATCGCGCACGGTCGAACGGGTCTGGATGGCGACGCGCTGCGACAGGGTGCCGAAGTCGGGGTTGGCGTCGACGGCGATCACTCGGTCGCCGCGGATCGAGGCGAAGATCGAGCCGAGACCGGTGGTGGTGGTGGTCTTGCCGACGCCGCCCTTCAGTGAGAGGACCGCGATGCGGTAGTCGCCGCGCACAGGCTGGCGGATCCGGGCCACAAGTTCCTGCAGGCGCAGCTCCTCGGCGGACATCCCCGGGTTGATCGCACCGCCGGACACGTGGTGCACGGCCTTGCGCCAACCACTGCCGGGGGCCTTCTTCGCCCGCTTGACCGGGACGTCGTCGAGCGAGGGCTGGTAGCCCTGTGGCTGTGCGCCCCAACCCGGTTGGCCGTAGGGCTGCTGGTGGCCCTGCTGGTAGTTGCCCGGCTGCTGGTACTGCTGCGGCGCGTTCGGCTGCTGGTACTGCTGTGCGTGCGTGCCGTCGGGCTGGTACTGCGGACCGGGCCCGTTGGGCTGGTGGTACTGCTGTGCCGGTGGGCCGTCGGGCTGGTACTGCTGGCCGGGGCCTTGCGGCTGCTGGTACTGCGGCGCGGGCGTGCCGTCGGCTTGGAACTGCGCTGCCGGACCGTTCGGCGGGAACTGTTGCTGCGCCCCCTGATTCGGCTGCTGATACTGCGGAGCGGGGGAGCCGTCGGGCCGATACGGCGGTACGGGAGCGCCGTCGGGATGCTGCGCGGGAGCGGCATCGGGCCGATACTGCGGTGCCGCACCGTCGGGCCGCTGGGCGACGCCGTCGGGACCGTACGTGGGCAGGCCGTCGGGCTGCTGGTGCTGGGCCGGGGTGCCGTCGGGGCGGGGATACGGCGACGCGGTGTCGGCCGCCTGCACGAATTCACCCGAGCGATAACCGGTCTGCGCGGCGCGTGCTTGTTCCGCGGGGTCGGTGCCACCCTGCCGACTCACCTGACCGTGCTCACCCGGCGCCATGCCGTGTAGCCGTGGATCGTCGGACCGGTACACCTCGGTCCGCCCATCCGGCGCATGCGTCGGCGCGACCGGTGCCGGATCACCGGGGACCGGGTTGTATTGCGTCGCGGGGTAAGCCGACGGCGGCACGCGCTCGCCCGATGCGTACGGCGACTGGTGCTCGGTAGCCGGTGGCTGCTGCGGAGCTACGGACTCGCCGGAGCTGTACGGCGACCCGTGTCGTGGCGCGATCGCGTCCTCGCCGGGCGCGGACAGCCCGTCGGCCGAGTGGCGCGCACCGGTTGCCGCCGATTCGGCGGACTCCGCGGCGGTCGTCGCCGTGGTCGGTTCGGGCACCTCGGCGGCTGACGGACGAGGCGGTGTGGCCTGCTCGGTCTCCTGGAACGACGATGCCGAGGAAGGCTGTACATCGGCCGACTGCTCGACCTCGCCGGGCGCGGGTATCGACAGTGCGTCCGTGCTGGGTTGTTCGACCTCATCACGCGCGGTGACCGGCGATAGCGCCGGGTCCGGTTGCTCGACCGTCTGCTCGGCAGCGACGGGCCGCGGTTCGGCGGTGGTCGGCTGCGGCGGGACGGTCAGGCGCGGTGGGGCCTGGGTCGGGCGCGCGGGCGGGTCCGGCAGGGGAGGGGGCGGGGGAAGGTCGGGACGCTGCTGGTTCGGGCCGAGCGGGGTGAAGCCGGTCGACGGTGGCGCGGGCGTGCGGGTGGGGAGCGCGTTCGCGGCGTGATCCACCGCCTCGCTGATCGGCGCGGGTATTGCCGGGCCCGCGTGCACAGGCCCGCTGCTGGGTGCGGGCGGGAGCGAAGGGGGTGTACCGGTGGATGCCGGTGCGTGATCCGCCGGTGGCCGACCCGACGACCACGGAGCCGCTGTCGACGCCTGACCGCCGGCCCACGGCGCCGGATCTGCGGCCGAGGGCCCCGGAATCGACGACGGACCGCTGGTGTCCGGTCGCGGCGCCGGATCAGCCGGCGGCGGTGGGCTGACCGGCGGAGTCAGCGGGTTCGGGGCAGCCTGCCACCCGGCGCTGGGCTGTGCGGGCGCGGCCTGCTGGTGTGGCTGCTGGTATTGCGACGTATCGCGGCCGGCCTGGGGTGCGGGCTGCTCGTAGGTGGGCTGCGGACGCGGTTGCTCTTCACGGCGGGGCTGCTGGTGGGACGGGCCGGGGATCAGCGGGTCGGCGGGCTGCTGCGGGGTGGACCAGCCGGAACCGGACTGGTGGGTCGGCTCGGCGGGGCGGCGCTGGTCGACAGCCTCGCCCGGACGTGGGGTGGCTGCCTCTTCCTCGGATTCGCGATCCTTGCGGCGGCGCCTGCCCTTTTCCTTGCGCGGCGCGTCGTCACCGCGCCCGCCCATGAAGCGGCGGCGTTTGGGTGCGTCGTCGATCTCGTCGTCCTGGGGCAGGTTCTCGACCGGAGCCTCGTAACCGACCTGTGTGACGTCGCTCTCCGACAGCCACGGCGGCAGCATGGGGAGGCTGTCGTTGTTGCGGCTCACCGGCACGCCTCGCTCACCAGGGTCCCCCGATCTGATCGACCCACTTCTCCGACGCCGGTGAGTTTACGCGACAACCCCCACGGCGTGGTGGCCGCCCGGTGGCTGGACACCGTGCTCAGGGCGGCGCGCTCGCAGGCCTTCCGATTGTGCGGCACGGGGCCCGGTCAGGGTGTACGGTTCGGGGCACTTTTGCCTCTGGCCGCCCGGCCCGGTAAGCTTGAGCGGCGGTGCACCTATGCGCCGACTGTTCGCATGCATGTCGACGGGCTCTTGGTCGACGTCACACACGCGGACGGCCATCAAACTCAGGTTGAGCGTAACCGGGATCGCGGAGGATATGGCGAAGAAAGACGGGGCCATCGAGGTCGAGGGTCGAGTTGTCGAGCCGCTGCCCAATGCGATGTTCCGGATCGAGCTCGAGAACGGTCACAAGGTTCTCGCGCACATCAGCGGAAAGATGCGGCAGCACTACATTCGTATCCTTCCGGAAGACCGCGTTGTCGTCGAGCTGTCGCCGTACGACCTCTCACGCGGCCGGATTGTCTACCGCTACAAGTGATGCCTGACGGCGTCGCGAGCCTCACCGGCGCGCGGCGTCGCACAGTGTCCCGGCAACGGGACGCACACCAGACTTCCCCAGTCCTCTGGCTGGGGAAAAACTGTGTTCACACCACCTGTGTGGACCAATACAAGATTGGACTGACGTGAAGGTTAATCCGAGCGTCAAGAAGATCTGCGAGAAGTGCAAGGTGATCCGCCGTCATGGTCGGGTCATGGTGATCTGCGACAACCTGCGCCACAAGCAGCGTCAGGGCTGATACAGCCTCACCACCGGGCACCGATCGTCTGATCGGACTGACCGAAAGAAGCACTCCCAGTTCCAGCGCGCACGCACTTGTGCGCGCCATCCACCGGCACGGAGGCCGGTGCCCCCATTTTGTACACGGGGGGACGGACGGGGAGCAGACCTCCGCAACCATTAAGGAACCTGCCACATGGCACGTCTGATGGGCGTTGATCTCCCGCGCGAAAAGCGCATGGAGATCGCGCTGACCTACATTTTCGGAATCGGGCGCACCCGCGCCACCCAGATCCTGGCCGAGACGGGCGTCAGCCCGGACCTGCGCTCCAAGGACCTGAGCGACGACGACCTGGCGAAGCTCCGTGAGTTCATCGAGGCCACGGACTACAAGGTCGAAGGTGACCTGCGCCGCGAGGTTCAGGCCGATATTCGCCGCAAGATCGAGATCGGCTGCTACCAGGGCATCCGCCACCGTCGTGGCCTGCCCGTTCGTGGTCAGCGCACCAAGACCAACGCGCGTACGCGCAAGGGTCCGAAGAAGACCGTCGCCGGCAAGAAGAAGTAGGGATAGCGTATGCCTCCGAAGAGCCGGGCCGCTGGCCCGAAGAAGACTCAGAAGTCGCGTCGCCGGGATAAGAAGAACATCCCGCACGGCCACGCGCACATCAAGAGCACGTTCAACAACACCATCGTCTCGATCACCGACCCCGAGGGCAATGTCATCTCGTGGGCGTCGTCGGGTCACGTCGGTTTCAAGGGTTCGCGTAAGAGCACCCCGTTCGCCGCGCAGCTCGCTGCCGAGAACGCTGCCCGCAAGGCGCAGGAGAACGGCGTCAAGAAGGTCGACGTGTTCGTGAAGGGCCCGGGTTCGGGCCGCGAGACCGCGATCCGTTCGCTCCAGGCCGCCGGCCTGGAGGTCGGCTCGATCTCCGATGTCACTCCCCAGCCGCACAACGGCTGCCGTCCGCCCAAGCGGCGTCGCGTCTAATAGCGGGAAAGGAAAAAGCTCAAAATGGCACGTTATACAGGCCCCATCACCCGCAAGTCGCGTCGTCTGCGCGTCGACCTCGTCGGAGGCGACCAGGCGTTCGAGCGTCGTCCTTACCCGCCCGGCCAGCACGGCCGCGCGCGGATCAAGGAATCCGAGTACCTCATGCAGCTGCAGGAGAAGCAGAAGGCTCGCTTCTCGTACGGCGTCATGGAGAAGCAGTTCCGTCGTTACTACGAAGAGGCCAACCGCCTCAAGGGTAAGACCGGCGACAACCTGCTCCGTCTGCTCGAGTCGCGTCTGGACAACGTCGTGTACCGCGCCGGTCTGGCCCGTACCCGTCGTCAGGCCCGTCAGCTGGTCAGCCACGGTCACTTCATCGTCAACGGTGTCAAGGTGGACGTCCCCAGCTTCCAGGTCTCCCAGTACGACATCATCGATGTCAAGGAGAAGTCGCTCCCGACGCTGCCCTTCCAGGTGGCTCGCGAGACCGTCGGCGACCGCCCGGTTCCCGGTTGGCTGCAGGTCGTCCCCGGCCGCCTGCGCATCCTGGTGCACCAGCTGCCCGAGCGCGCGCAGATCGATGTGCCGCTGCAGGAACAGCTCATCGTCGAGTACTACTCGAAGTAATCGCTTAACGGTGGGGGTCGCTACGCGGCGACCCCCACAATCACTGACGAGGCATCAAATAGCGGATGCCCTGAACAGGAAGTAGATCCTCATGCTGATTTCCCAGCGTCCGACACTGACCGAAGAGGTTGTGGCGGAGAACCGCTCGAAGTTCACCATCGAACCCCTCGAGCCGGGCTTCGGTTACACCCTCGGCAACTCGCTGCGTCGTACCCTGCTGTCCTCCATCCCGGGGGCCGCGGTCACGAGCATCCGCATCGACGGCGTCCTGCACGAGTTCACCACCGTCCCCGGCGTGAAGGAAGATGTCACCGACATCATCCTGAACCTCAAGGGCCTGGTCGTGTCCTCCGAAGAGGACGAGCCGGTCACCATGTACGTGCGTAAGCAGGGCCCGGGCACCGTCACCGCCGGTGACATCGTTCCGCCTGCCGGCGTCATCGTGCACAACCCGGACATGCACATCGCCACCCTGAACGACAAGGGCAAGCTCGAGATCGAGCTCGTCGTCGAGCGGGGCCGCGGTTACGTGCCCGCCGTGCAGAACAAGGCGACCGGCGCGGAAATCGGCCGGATCCCGGTGGATTCGATCTACTCCCCGGTGCTCAAGGTGACCTACAAGGTCGAGGCCACCCGTGTTGAGCAGCGCACCGACTTCGACCGTCTCATCCTCGACGTGGAGACCAAGAACTCCATCACGGCTCGGGACGCGCTGGCTTCGGCCGGTAAGACCCTGGTCGAGCTCTTCGGCCTGGCCCGTGAGCTCAACGTCGAAGCCGAGGGCATCGAGATCGGCCCCAGCCCGGCCGAGGCAGATCACATCGCCTCGTTCGGTCTGCCGATCGAGGACCTGGACCTCACCGTCCGGTCCTACAACTGCCTCAAGCGCGAGGGTGTGCACACGGTGGGCGAGCTCGTTGCCCGCACCGAGTCGGACCTGCTCGACATCCGCAACTTCGGCCAGAAGTCCATCGACGAGGTGAAGGTCAAGCTGCACACGCTGGGCCTCTCGCTCAAGGACAGCCCGGCGTCGTTCGACCCGTCCTCCGTGGTGGGTTACGACGCGAGCACCGGAACGTGGAGCGACAGCGGCACGTTCAGTGATACCGACGGCGGCGAGCAGGACTACGCCGAAACCGAACAGCTTTAATACGCCCAGGAGAAACCCACAATGCCCAAGCCCAAGAAGGGCCGCCGGTTCGGCGGCTCGGCGTCGCACCAGAAGGCGATCTTCGCCAACCTGGCCACGGCGCTTTTCGAGCACGGTCGGATCACGACCACCGAGGCCAAGGCCAAGGCGGTGCGTCCCTACGCCGAGAAGATCATCACCAAGGCGAAGGGCGGCAGCCTTGCCGACCGTCGTGAGGTCATGAAGGACATCCGCAACAAGGACGTCGTGCACGTCCTGTTCGCGGACATCGGCCCCTCGTTCGAGGGTCGCGAGGGTGGCTACACCCGTATCACCAAGGCGCTGCCGCGCAAGGGTGACAACGCGCCGATGGCCATCATCGAACTCGTCCGCGAGAAGACCGTGACCAACGAGGCCGATCGGGCCCGTCGCGTCGCCGCTTCGCAGAAGACCGAAGAGGCTCCGGCCGCTGAGGTCGAGGAGACCGTCGCCGACGAGACCGTGGCTGACGCCCCGGCCGCCGACGAGGCCACCGAGGACAAGAAGGACGCCTGATTCTCAGGAGTTCTGCCGAGCCCGTCACCCTTCGTGGGTGGCGGGCTCGGTTCTTTTCCGCGTGCGAATTCAGGAGGATGGCATGACTCGGGTGCGGCTCGGGATCAGTTATGACGGCACCGATTTCACCGGCTGGGCACGTCAGCCGGGGTTGCGCACCGTGCAGGGCGTGCTGGAGGAGTCGCTGTCGAAGGTGTTGCGTGAGCCGCTGCAGCTGACGGTCGCCGGCCGCACGGACGCGGGCGTGCACGCCGAGGGACAGGTCGCGCACTTCGACACCGAGTCCGAATTCGATGCCGGCAAGTTGCTGTACCGGATGGCCAAGTTCCTGCCCAAGGACGTGCGGATCACCGAAATCCGCACCGCCCCTCCCGAGTTCGACGCCCGCTTCTCCGCGATGCGCCGCCACTACGCCTACCGGCTCACCACCGCCCCCTACGGCGCCCAGCCGTTGCAGGCGCGCGGGGTGGTGCCGTGCAAGCCCGGCGTAGACCTCGAGGCTATGCGCGCCGCTTCACGAAACCTGTTGGGCCTGCACGACTTCGCCGCCTTCTGCCGACGTCGCGAGGGCGCGACCACCATCCGCGAACTCCAGCGCTTCGACTGGGAACGTGACGGCGACCTGCTCACCGCCTACGTGAGCGCCGATGCCTTCTGCTGGTCGATGGTCCGCAGCCTCGTCGGCGCCGTCCTCGCGGTCGGCGAGGGCCGCCGCGCCCCCGAATGGACTACGTCCCTGCTCGCCGAGACCGCACGTTCCAGCTCGGTGACGGTCGCTCCCGCCCACGGTTTGAGCCTCATCGCCGTCGACTATCCGGCCGACGCCGACCTCGCCGCCCGTAATGCTCAAACCCGGGAATCCAGAACTGTGCCGGTGCCCGAAGGCGGTTGCTGCGGCGATTAATAGCCGTATCCATTCACCGAATTTGTGACACCTGAACTGTCGAGTGGCGATCCGATATTTGTTCGAGACTTTTCCCTATTCGAAGAAAAGAAGGAAATTTTCTTGTCTCGGCCACCGAGTTGTGGTGGTGGCGCTCACGTTATCGGTGTGGTAATCGGTGACGATGCTAGATTTCCCAGACGATGGATACTTCCTCGGCCACCCCATTCGACGAGTGGCAGCGATCATGGCGGAGACACGAATGGCGCCAGCTGAATTCGGGGCGAGCATGCGCCCTGTCGCGGTGGAATAGCGACGTCGGGCGATGACGTCGTTCGAAGGTTTTCCCGAGATCTGCTCGACCGCGCAGATCGCGGTGCCGGACGCTTTCGCGCACTGGGAACAGCTGGTCGCCGGCGCTATCACCGAGGTGTCGATCGCGCCCACCGTGTCGCGCCCGTTCGAGGGGCGGATCAGGTCGGCCGACTTCGGGGACATCTCCGTGGGCACGGTGGTCGCCGAGGGGCACGAATTGCGCCGTACGCGTAGGCATATCGCCAGGGCCGACGATTTCCACGTCATCGGGAGCGTGGTGCTCGCCGGCCACGCCCAGGTGGAGCACGCGGGCAACCGCGTCGAGCTGGCACCGGGCGCGATGATCTTCTACGACACCTCGCAGCCGATTCGGTGGCGCTCGGAGGGTCTGATCGAGGATCTCACGGTCCGGGTGCCCCGGCAGCAGGTCGTCGACTACCTGGGTATCCGTGCCGATGTGCTGCCTGCCGGGATGGTGATCGGGGAAGGGGGCGTCGGGTTCATGCTGGCCAGATTCTTCCGCCAGGTCGCCCAGCTGCACAGCACCGATCCGGCGGCGGCGGCTGTGCTCGCAGGCAGCGGCATCGACCTCCTCGGTGCGGCGGCCACCATCGCGGCGGGCGAGCGGCCCGGGCGGGCGCAGATCGCGGCGGTGAACGGGCAGCAGGTGCTGGACTATCTGCGCGCCCATTTCACCGACCCCGAACTGACGATCGAGCGGATCGCGGACGGCTGCCGGGTGTCGCGGCGCACGCTCTATCGGGTGGTCGCGGAGTTCGAGGGCGGGCTCGGGGCGGTCCTGCGCGGAATGCGGTTGGAGCGGGCGCGGGTGTTGCTCGTGGCGAGCGACTTCCGTTCGATCGCGGCGGTAGCGACCGCGTCGGGATTCGCCACCGAGCGACAGTTCTATCGTGCGTTCCAAGCGGCGACGGGCATGACGCCGGGTGAATACCGAGTAGTAGCTCGTTCCGGCGCCGATATCGGCTGACGATTGCCGTCAAGACGGGTTAGGTGATGTGCATCACATGGATGTTTCATATTGAAAGACTCATGACGGTTATCCGCTGGAATCGGCGGTGCTAGACGCATTTCCGATGTCGACAAACCATCCCATTCGGAAACAGTTGATGGAAATTGGACGGTTGATCTGGCAGGCTCGGCCACGGGCGAGCCCGACGATTGTGCGACGCCAACTGTTTGCTGTTCGACTCGGATAGGGAGCGAGGTGGTTGGCATGGAGATCGCGCAGACCCGCGCCGGAGCACGTGAATCGTTTGCCGAATGGGAGTCGCTGCTGTCGGAGAGTTACGTCCCGCTGATGGCGGATCCGAGCGGAGACGGCACCTTCCACGGCCGCATCGAGCGCAGCAGTCACCCCGGCTTCGATCTGTCGACGGTCCGCGCGAGCGGCCAGCGCATCCGCCGCACGCCTCGCGGGATCGCCAAGACCGACGGTGAATTCCTCCTGGTCTCCATCCTGACCGAAGGCTCCGGCCTACTGCACCAGGACGATCGAGTGGCCTCGGTCCGCCCCGGCGACATGGTCTTCTACGACACCTCGCGCCCGTACCACTGGGACCTGGAGGGTCCGTGGGCGCAAGTCGTGGTGCAGACGCCACTCGAGGTCCTGCGCCAACAGCTCGGCCCGGGCGGATCCCCGTTGCCGACCGCGGTGACGGTCGCCGCCGACAGCGCGGGTGGGGTGGTCGCAGGCTTCTTTCGCGATCTGGCCCGCATCCAGCAGAGCGCTCCCGGCCATGCGACTGTCCTGGCCGACAACGGTGTCAAACTGCTCGCCTCCGCGGTCCGGCTGGCCTCGGGCGAAATCCCGTCGGGTCAGCCGGCGCAGGCGCTGTCCCGTGAGCAGGTGCTGTCCTTCATGCGGACCCGGTGCGCCGACCCGAGCCTGACCGTCGACGACATCGCCCGTGCCTGTCTGGTATCGCGTCGAACGCTGTACCGGCTCTTCGGTGATGTGGAAGACGGACTCAGCGCCGTGCTGCGGCGCATGCGGGTGGAATGCGCGCGCACCCTGCTCACTCGCGACCCCGGCCGCGCGACGGCGACGGTCGCGCTCGCGTCCGGCTTCGCCTCCGAACGACACTTCTTCCGGGCCTTCCGGCTGGAGACGGGGATGACTCCCGGCGAATTCCGCATGCTTGCGTCGAGCGCGCTGTCTATCTGATACCGCCGTTCCCACGCGATATTCGGTAGCCCTTCGGCGAAACTCGTCGCAATCGGCGGATTGGCACAAACGGTCAGTCGGCTGGCACGGGATGACAGTTTGTGTGGCGCCATTCTGCGAGAGAGTGAATTGAACACTCTTCACTGGTTGAGCGATAAGGGGGCACGATGAGTCGGGTACGCGTGGCAGCGGTGCAAGCCGAGCCGAAGTGGTTGAATCTGTCTGCCGGAGTCGAACAGACAATCGAATACATCGCGTCGGCGGAACGCGGCGGCGCGCAGGTGATTGCTTTTCCGGAGACATTCCTGCCCGGATTCCCGTGGTGGATGTGGCTCAATTCGGTCGATTGGGGTGAGGAATTCCTGGCCAGGTATCTGGCCAACGCGCTGACCGTCGACGGTCCCGAACTGCGTGCCATCGCGTACGCCGCCCGGCGCACGGGCGTGCACGTCTCGATCGGCTTCGCCGAGCGGGCCGGACACGAGGTCTTCATGTCCCAGGCGTTGATCGATGCCGACGGCACCATCGCCGTCGCTCGCAAGGCGGAACCGACCGGGCTCGAGCGCACTGTCTTCAATGCCTCGCCCGGTGGGGGACCGCTGGTTCGTGACACCGTGCACGGCCGGATCGGCGTCCTCGGCGGCGCCGATCATCTCCGCGCCGACCTGCGTGGACAGATGCACGATCAGCGCGAGCAGCTCCACGTCGCCGCCTGGTCGGGCTTCACCGTGTACTACGGGGAGGGCAAGGAATGGGGGCCCGACCTCAATACCGCTGCCAGTGTTCGCTACGCGATGGACGGATCGACCCATGTCATCGCGCCCGTCGCGGTCGTGCCGGTGGCAGGCTGGGAGGTCGTCGACGCGCGGATGCCGGAGCGGCGCCTGCTGCGTGGTGGTGGCGGCCTCTCGCGAATCTTCGGTCCCGGTGGACTCGAACTCGCCGCACCGCTGGCGGAAGGCGAAGAGGGACTGCTCTACGCCGATCTAGATCTCGGCCGCACCGTGCGCCCGGCCGCCGCGGCCGCGCCCCGCGGTGAGCGCTTGCCGGTCCGGGGGCCGAGCGGTCGGATCGTGCGGCGTGAGCCGGTGCGCGTCGGCCTCGCGGGGGCCTGAGGCGACGGCCGCGAACCACAGTGCGACGAAGCCGGACGTCATCGCAGCGGCACCGAGACATCGGCGCCCGCTTCACGGGTCAGCCGGGCGTTCACCTTGGCCAGGGCGGGCGTCGGGACGAATCCGCCCGCCAGCAACGCCTCACCCTGTCGGAACCAGGGCGCCTGGGCGAGCAGGCCGCTCGGCGCGTAGCCGAAGTAGGTGCCGAGTTCCTCCAGGTCGGATGGGGAGGTCATCTTCATCAAGGCGAGGTTGTCGCACTGAGAGATGATGCCGGGGTGCACCTTTGACGGGCGCTGTGTCGACAGCAGCAACCACAGACCGAATTTGCGCCCCTCGGCGGCGATCTGGATCAACCGCTCGCGCACCGCGACGGCCACCGGCGATTCGAGCCGGGGCGAGGCGAGGTTGTGCGCTTCGTCGATCACCAGTAGAACCGGGCGGCGTTCCTCGCGTTTGGCCCACAGATCGTCGAGCAGCGACAAGGCGACGACGAGTTGCTGTGCGGGCGTGGAGAATCCGCCGAGATCCAGGACCGTCACATCGGGGCGATCGGCGACGATCTCGGTGACCGCCTGGTCGGTTCCCGCCCAGACCTCCCAGTCGAGCAGTCCCAGATTCTCCACGCGCATCGCGAGTCGGCGGCGAGCCGTGTTCTCGACGGCACGCAGGTTGTCCAGGACATCGTGGACTTCGCCGGACATCGCCGACGACAGATGGATCAGTTCGTTGAACTCCTCCCTGTCGGCCACCGGATCCAGCTGCAGCACAGCGGCCTTCGAGGTCAAGGGCATGTCGATGAACTTCGCCCGCAGGCGACCGGGTGGCTCCGATTTCGGTCGCAGGACGCGGATATCGCGCTCGCGCAGGGCCTGCGCGGTGGGGCCGGTGGCGCCGGGGATCACCTCGCCGATGCGGACGAAATCGGAATTCGGGTCGAAGATGACGATCGGCAGCGCGGTGTGCGCGATCAGCTGCTCGAGGACGACGCCGAGCGCGTAGGTCTTGCCGGAACCGCTCTGGCCACACCAGAACGTGTGCCGGTTGAAGCGGGCGGGGAGCAGTCGGGCGGGGCCGCCGGGCGCCGACAGACTCACGCCCACCTCGAGTTCGGCGCCGGTGGTGTGGTGGAGTGCGGCGACGGTGTCGCGATCGGCGGGGCCGATCTCCCCGCCGTCGAAGGCGTGACTGGCTCTGGTGTCGATCCCGTCATCGGTGAGTTCGCCGATCAACCTGCCGCGTAACCCGACGGGCACGGTCGCCGTGCGCTCCTCGACCAGCCCGAGCTGCCTGCGCCCCGCGCAACTGACCACGATCAGGGATCCGGCGGGGAAGGAGCTGGCCGCGGCGTTCTCGACGACGAACGAGCGGCCGTCCTCGGAGCGCACGGACAGGACAGCGGGTTCGGCAGACATGGACGTGTCCTCCCGGTGGCGCGTCGACGAGCATCCTGCTGGCAACCACCAGTAAACACGGCCCGGTCACGTCTTCCGGTACCGCGCGCACGTGTGTCGGGTGCTGTCTGCGGCCCTCGTACCGGAGTGTGCTGAAAGATGCTTGCGCAGTGAGGTTTTACCTGGTCAAAGACCGAATGTAAGTACATTTGCAATTGCATTCGAGGCGCGGAGCGGGGGTATTCTTCTGGGCGATGCCGCAATGACGGCAGCACCCGATTCTCGTTTCCGGAGGTCGCCTGTGGCGAACGAAACGACGACGCTGGAGTTCTCGGCGCCGACACCGCGCAGTGCGGAGTTCGAGCAGTGGGAAGCGTTGATGACGAAGACGTATTTCCCACTCGCGCTCGATCCCACATTGGACGCGCCCACGTTCGGCAGGCTCACCAGCAGCCCCTTGCCCGGAGTCGCCGACTTCTCGCTGACCGCGCTCGCGGGCTGGAATCAGGAATTCCGGCGCACCAAGACGCATGTGGCGTGTGCCGACGAGGAATACCTGCTGGTCAGCATTCAGGTCGCCGGTCGTGCCCGGCTCACCCAAGACGGCCGCTCGGTGCTGCTGAAGCCGGGCGAGATGACGTTTCTCGACACCGCACGGCCCTCGCTCTGGCACGACAGCGTGTCCTACGAGCAGGTGCTCGTGCGAGTGCCGACGCGACTGCTCCGCCTGCAGCCGGGTCTCGCCGAGGTCCGCATACCGACCGCCACCGCGATTGCTCCGGACAGCCCGGCGGGCGTGGTGGCCACCTATTTTCGTGAGCTCGCCCGGGTCCGCGCGCAATCGCCCGCACAGGCCGACATCCTGGCCAGAAGTGCGCTCGACCTCCTCGGCTCGGCGGTGCTGCTCGCCGCGGGGAGCGAACCTGTCGATGCCCCTGCTGACGCGCTCAGTCGCGAACACGTCATGGTCTACCTCCGAAAGCGGTGCACCGACCCGGAATTGACCGTCGACGAGGTGGCCGCGGCCTGTCACATCTCGCGCCGCACGCTGTTTCGAATCTTCGACGGCACCGGCGACAGCCTCAGCACCACCCTGCGCAGATTGCGGATCATGCATGCGCGCAAGCTGCTGGCCCGTACGAGAAGCCACCCACCCGCAGCGGTCGCTTACGCCTCGGGATTCGCCTCCGAACGGCACTTCTATCGGGTGTTCCACCAGGAAACTGGGATGACGCCCGGCGAATATCGGCAGTCGCACATCGGCTGATCAACGTGGCACTGATTGTCAGAGGCTTGGCGCGGGAGGACTGCCAGCACGATCGTTCTCGCAGCACACTGGATCTCGTCGGACCAGTGCGTACGAGGAGCGATCACGATCGCCGACGCCACTGGAACGTGAAGTCTTCGCCGGCGGTGTAGCGCCGTCGGCGGTTTACCACACCGAACTGGGCTGGGTCGGCGTCCTGGGGGGAGTCGACCATGTTTGCCCGGGCCGGCGCGTGGACCTGTGGCGGGAGCAGGTCCACGTCGCCGCGTTCTCCGGATTGACCGTGTAAGTCAGGGCTGCTGTTCGACCGATCTCGTAGTCGGCGAGGCGACGAAGCCGCGGACCGGCGGACAGGATTGTCTGCGGACAGGGTGACGGTCGGGCTTACTGGCGATTTCGTGAGCCGGTCAGGATCTGACCAACCGGGCGATCGCGTCGGTGGCCTCTTTGATCTTGGCTTCGGCCTCGGGTCCACCGGCGATCGCCGCGTCGACGACGCAGTGTGAGATGTGATCCTCGAGCAGCCCCATCGCGACGGCCTGTAGTGCCTTGGTCATGGCGGAGACCTGGGTGAGGATGTCGATGCAGTACTTTTCCTCTTCGACCATCCGCTGGAGGCCGCGCGACTGACCCTCGATGCGGCGCAGTCGCTTGAGGTAGTCGTCCTTGGCGGTGATGTAGCCGTGGCCTGCGTGCTCGCCGCCGGTCGCGGTGTCGGGGGTGGGTGTTGTCACCGTAGGTCTCCTCGCCTGCCTGGTAGCTCGCGTGGCGAACTAATACCCCCCTAGGGTACAGTTTCGCGGTCGAAATGTCAGGTGACAGGTCCCCGGTGCTGCGCGCGGACGGCCCGGGCGGAAGAATCGGCGCTATGAGTTCGCTTCCCCGGCCCGCACTCGCCGTCATCGGCGGCAGCGGTTTCTATGACTTCTTCGACCACGACGCGGTGCACGTCGAGGTCGACACACCGTATGGCGCGCCGAGTGCGCCGGTCGCGATCGGGGAGGTCGAGGGCCGCGCCGTCGCCTTCCTGCCCCGGCACGGCAAGCAGCACGAGTTCGCGCCGCACACCCTGCCCTACCAGGCGAACATGTGGGCGCTGCGTTCGCTCGGGGTGCGCCGGGTGTTCGCGCCGTGCGCGGTCGGCAGCCTGCGCGCCGACTGGGGTCCCGGCACCGTGGCGGTGCCGGACCAGCTCGTCGATCGGACCTCGGGTCGCCCGCAGACCTACTTCGACGGCGGCGGTGTGCACGTCTCCTTCGCCGATCCCTACTGCGATGATCTGCGCGCCGCCGCGGTGAAGTCCGCCGGTGACCTTCGGGTCGAGGATTCCGGCACGATGGTCGTCGTTCAGGGCCCGCGCTTCTCGACCCGCGCCGAGAGCCGCTGGTTCGCCGGGCAGGGCTGGGACCTGGTCAACATGACCGGCCACCCCGAGGCTGTTCTCGCTCGCGAACTCGAAATGTGCTACGCGGCAGTCGCTCTCGTCACCGACTTGGATGCCGGCCTGGAAGAGGGCGACGGTGTGCACGCAGTCGATGTGTTCGCCGAATTCAAGAAGAACCTCGGACCCTTCAAAGAGCTCATGCGACGTGCGGTCACCGCGGTCGACGACACCGACACCTGCGAGCGCTGCCGCGTACACGCCGGGGTGTCGCTGCCCTTCGAACTGCCCTGATCACCCCGGCTGCGCGGTGACCTGCAACTGAGCGAGCAGGAAAGCAGGCGCCGCGCCGCCGCCGGGCAGCGGTGACACCTCGACGTCGACGGTGAGCCAGCCACCCGCCTCGGCGGCCAGCCGCAACCCGCTCAACCCGGCGCGCGTGGCACCGGCCAGCACCTCGGCCCGCAGGGCGGCGATTCTGGGCCGGTCCTCGGGATGCGGGACGGTTCGCTCGTCGACCCCGCGCCATGTCAGCCCCGGCACCGGCTCGGTGACCCAGCGCACCGCGCGCACCTGGGCGGTGTCGACGATGACCAGGTAGAGGCCCGGCTGGGACTCGCGCAGCAATTCGAGCGTCGCGGCCTCGAACGACTTGTTCTGCGGGGCAACACTGTCGGTGACATCGACGGACACCCCGCGCCACGTGAACCGCTGCTCGGCGTCGCCGTTGCGCGCGGCCACCAGCAGCGAGCGCGGGCCGATCGCCGAATGCACGGTGGCGACGCCCGACCACCTGCTCCGAGGTTGCGAACGGTACAGCGCGGCAACGAATTCCAGCGCTCGATCGAAACGCTCGATCCGCTCGAACGGCTCGGCACCGCTGTATTCGACCGGGGCCGAACCGAAGTGGGGTCCGAGCCCGGCGGGATGAGTGCGGACCACGCGGGCGTATGCGTCGACCTGGAACGGGGCCACGCGAAGCTCGTCGGCCGGGACCTCCGGCCCCACCCACACCTTCACCGCATGCACGGACGAGTCCGGCCACAACACCGGCACGGCCCGAAATCGTAACTCCGACCAGGGGTTGCGCGACTTCGGCAACATCTGCTCCACCGGCGTCCCGGTCTCGTGCGCGGCCGCGATCAACGGCTGCAACCGGGCCGGAACAGCCCGCTGATACGACGCCCATTCGCGCGGCGTGGTACCCGCGGTCAACATCGACCAATCCCGCGACGTCCCCAACGTCTCCACCAACTGCCAACGTCCGATAATCACCCCGTGCGACCCCCTGCGCCCCATGAACGAAACCGACAGCCCTATGGTGCACGAGCCGACCGGCGGCTCCGGTACCGGGGCATTTCGGGGTCGATAAGCTCGGCGGCATGAATGCACCGCTGCGGTTGGAGATCATCGTCGCCAGCACCCGGCCCGAGCGATTCGCGCCCGTGGTCGCCGGCTGGCTGGTCACCGCGCTGGGGGAGCGGCCGGAATTCGAGGTGGGGGTGCTCGATCTGCGCGATCTGGCGTTGCCGGTGGACCTCACCGAAACGCCGGAGGTCGAGGCGTTCCGGGCCAGGCTGGCCGGTGCGGACGCGTTCGTCGCCGTCACCTCCGAGTACAACCACGGGTATCCGGCTTCGCTGAAGACCGCGCTCGACAGCGCCAAGCACGAGTGGCGGGCCAAGCCGATCGGGTTCGTCTCCTACGGCGGGTTGTCGGGTGGGTTGCGCGCGGTCGAGCAGTTGCGTCAGGTGGTCGCGGAACTGCACATGGTGTCGGTGCGCGAATCGGTGAGTTTCGCCCAGGCCAAACGCCGCTTCGACAAGGCCGGCATGACCGACGACGCCGCCGCGATCGACGCATGCGACCGCATGCTGAACCAATTGTCCTGGTGGGGAACGACTTTGCGGGCAGCCCGGACCGTGGAACCGTATCCGGGCTGAGTCGGCCGTGGCGTCGCCCGCGTGGTGACGCGAGCTACGGCGAACCGATCAGGCCGACGCCATCGCGCGCTGACCACGCGGCTGGCCGATGTAGGTCGACTCGCGCGGAATCGATACCAGCGTGAGGTTCACCCTGGTCGTTCCCGTGCGCAGCACCACGCGGTTGCCGATCGCTCCGGGCTGGAAGATCTCCAGGTCGGGGCGAGAAGCGGGCCAGCCGTTCGGATCACCGGTGAGGTAGATCGTGGTAACACCGGCGTGCGGGGCGGGCGCGAGCACACCGTCCACCACCGTCGCGGTGAAACCCGCGTCGGACTGGTGTGTTTCGACGGCGATGGTCAGCCGCTCCGGATTGCCGACGGTGGTCACCAACTGCTCCCAGGCCTGCGCCCGGTCGGTGCGCACCAGCACCCGCTCGCCGACAGCCAGCGCGCGGAACACCAACTGCTGGGCCAGGTACAGCTCACCGGCGACGTACACGGTGGAGATACCGGCGCCGACGATCCTGGTGGCGACGCCGTTGCCCTCGTCGTCGGAGCCCAGCAGCTGCCCGCAACCCGACGACGGAAGATGCAGTGCGCCGATGACGTCGATCGGGTACTCGATGGTCGGGATCGTGTCGTCGACACCGGGCACCGCGATCGGCAGGTGCGCCAGCAGCGCGTCGCGATGACGACCGCTCATCGACACCATGCCCTTGGACTTGGTCTTCTCGGGCAGCTCGCGCGCGGTCAATCGCCATGCGGCGCCGACACTCACGGATTCGGCGTCGCTACCGGGACGCAACCGCACCGCGACCGTCGTCCCCCGCGACGGCGCGACCCACAGCTGCGCGAGCAGATCCGAACCCAGCTGCTTGGGATCCACCGCACTGCCGATGTTCACCGCGTTGCCGATCTCGGCGTACTTCCATCGCTGACTCAGCGTGCGCGGATCGAGACCCGCGGTGATCTGCTGAACGGCCTTGCGGATCTCCGGTGCGGTGAGGATGCGCGCATTGCAGTCGGCGTCTTCGAGCGTGCGCATGATTCGCTGGGTGGCGATGGTGACCGAGCGGGAAGCGCCGTCGGTGCCGCCGCCACGACGAGCCGTCGCGTCCGGGCAGGCCACCGCGTCGAAGCTGATGGCGAGCCACACGGTGCGGTGGGCGGTCGCGGGCAGCGGGCCGAGCAGCGATTCGTAGATCGCGCCCGCGGGTGTGCCGGACCGGCTGCGGTGGCCGTGGCTGATGATGTCGATCCCGCTGAGCAGGATGTCGTGCTGGTGGAGGCAGGCGGCCAGTTCGGGCAGCGGCAACAGGTGCGAGGCGTGCACGGCGGTGCGAGCGATTCGGGTCAGCCCGCCGCGCGGCGGCAGCACCTCGACGACGGTGACCACGCGACTGCCGTCCCAGTACAGGCCGAGCGAGCGCCCGTCGGTGTCACGGAAGTCGACGGTGTCGCCGAGTGTGTAGTCGCGCTTGGCGGAATACCGGCGGATGGTCGAGATCCAGTCGAGGATCGTGCGCTTGCCGATCGGGATCAGCGGCAGCAGCGCCACCACGACGGCGATGGCGAGCGACGTCAGCGCATCGATGCGGCAGATCAGCGCGACAACCCCCGCGATCAGGCCGAGGACCTGCGCAATGAGTAGGTGCGGCAGCGAAATCCGACCGAACAGCGGGCGCGGTCCCGCCCCGGTGAACTCAGCCATTCGTTCCTCCCCCAGGTACCCATTTGTCGATCGGCCGATGGCCGAATGCGAACAACTGCTGCCGGGAACTGTACTGTGTTGCCCGGACGAGAGCACTGTTCGGGGGAGGAACCATGCCTTCAAAACCCACAACGCGCTGGCAGGTCAGCGGATACCGCTTCCTGGTGCGGCGAATGGAGCACGCCCTGGTGCGCCGGGATGTGCGCATGCTGCACGACCCGATGCGCGCGCAGACCCGTGCCTACGTGGTCGGGCTGGTGCTCGGCATCGTGGTCCTCGCAGGGTGTGGTGTGCTCGCGCTGCTGCGCCCGCAGGACAAGATCGGCGACAGCAAGATCCTGATCGCGAAGGAATCCGGCGGCGTCTACGTGGTCGTCGACAATGTGGTGCATCCCGCGCTGAACCTGGCCTCGGCCCGGCTGGCGGCCGGTGAGGCGTCGAAGGCCGCGATCGTCAAGGAGTCCGAGCTCGGGAAGAAGCCCCGCGGTCAGCTCATCGGCATTCCGGGCGCCCCATCGTCGATCCTCTACGACAAGGGCGGCAAGGGCCGCACCTGGACGGTGTGCGATCAGCTCAAGTCCGACGGCACAGCGGATCTGACCACGTCGGTGCTGGCCGGTGACCCGAATCTCGGCGCCAAGGCATCGAAGGTGGATGCGGGCAAAGCCATGCTCGTGAAGGGCAAGGACGCCGTCTACCTGGTCTACGACGGCAAGCGTGCGCGCGTGAAGATGGACGATCCGGCCGTCACCCACGCACTCGGCATCACCGGCGTGACTCCGCGCCCGATCGGCGAGGGCCTGCTCAACGCGATTCCCGAAGTGCTGCCGCTGATCACGCCGGTCATCGACAACCCCGGTGGCACACCGACTTACAACGTGAGCGGCCACAAGATCGGTGACGTGGTCCAGGTGTTCAACGAGCCCAACCAGAACTATGTGGTGCTCCAGAACGGGCTGCAGGAGATTTCGGCGCTGACCGCCCAGATCATCCGCAACTTCTATCCGACCATGATGAACGGCACGACTATTCAGTCGACCGACCGCACCTACGCGACCATCGTCCAGACGTTGAAGGTGCAGGACTACCCGCGCGAGCGGCCGACGCTGATCACCGCCAAGGACCAGCCGGTCAGCTGCATGTCGTGGAAGCCGATCGCGGGCGCCACCGACAACGCCGACGCCACCGCACGCGCCGAGCTGACCTTGCTGACCGGCATCGATCTGCCGATCCCGGACAAGGCGAAGATGGTCGACCTCGCGCAGGCCGACGGCGCGGGCCCGAACGCGGACACCGTCTTCATTCCGCCGGCGTCCGGCGCCTACGTGCAGTCCACCGGCATCGAACCGAACAGCCGCCGCAAGGACAGCCTGTTCTACATCGCCGATACCGGCGTCCGCTTCGGCATCAAGAACGCCGACGCGGTCAAGGCGCTCGGCCTGGAGGAAGTCAAGGCCGAGCCGGCGCCGTGGCCGATCATCGGACTGCTCGCGGGTGGGCCGACGATGGGCCGGGAAGAGGCGATGGTCGCGCACGACGGTGTCGCGCCCGATCCCTCGCCGGCCAAAAAGCCTGTCGCCACGGTGAATTAGTCGGGTAGGGCTGCCGACTTCGCGGAATCGGAGCGAAGTTCGGCGACCTCGGTCCGTAAGGCTCTGACCTCGTCGACCAGTTCGCGGAGCATGCTCTCGGCACGGTCGGCGGCATCGTCGACGGTCTTGAGCTGTTCGACGACCCAGCTGGTCATGGTGCCGATGGCGAAGGAGATCAGGCCGATGCCCAACGTCATCAGCACCAGCGAGACCAGTCGGCCCTCGGTGGTCACCGGGTAGACGTCGCCGTAGCCGACCGTGGTCACCGAGACCGCCGACCACCACAGTGCGTCGCCGAAAGTCTCGATCTTGGAGTCGGGTGCGCCGTATTCGGCGTCGAAGAAGGCCAGACTCGACAGCAACAGGATCAGCAGGGAACTGGTGGCCACGAAGGTCACCAGGCGGGTGCGCGGGTGCGTCGCGCGGTTGAGGGCGTCGAGCAGCAGCAGCGAAGCACGGAGCAGACGCAGCGGGCGAAACGGCGGCACGAGCACGACCAGCAGGTCTAGTGGGTGCTTGCGGACGAAGCGCAACCGGTCGCCCGAGAGCCGCAATCTGACCACGAAATCGACGAAGAACACTGCCCAGATCGCGATATCGGCCAGCACGAGGCTGGTGTCGAGCCGCGGTGACACATCGGTGTCGAGCACCCGCCACGCGTACATGATGACGAACACCACCGCGAGCGCCATCAACGGCAGATTGGTCGCGCGCTCCCACCGCTGCCTGCGGGTGGGTGGACGGTCGGTTGTTGACGAATTCATGCGGCTACCTGGGTCGACGGGCTCTGGCCCGCCGACCGTACCCTGCTCTTTGGTCGAGCAGGTCAGAGATCGTCGGCCGACATCCCGAATTTGCGCCGGATCGGGAACGACGCCAGTACGCCGAGGACCAGGATGAGGCCGATGGCGCCGGAACCGATCAGGGCCACGTTGCGCGCGGTGTTGTCCGCGGGCGGCGGCGGTGCGGGCACCGCGAGCTGCAGGCTGCGCGCCGGGCTGGCCTGCTTCGGCGGAAGTTCCCTCGGCACTTCGTTGGTGAGCGCCGCGACGGGATCCACTGCGCCGTAACCGATGTACGGATTCCAGCCCTCTGCCGGTGCGTGGGCCGTGGCCTGCAACCGCTGGATGACCTGCTTGGCGGTCAGGTCCGGGAACCTGTCGCGCACCAGTGCGGCGACGCCGGCGACATACGGCGAAGCGAAACTTGTTCCGCTGTAGGCCATGTACTTGCCCTGGTTGTCGTACTTGCCGTCGGAGATGCCGGTGGTCCTGGCATCGAGGGACGTAATGCCTTCTCCCGGTGCGGCAATGCCGACCCACGGACCGGGCACGGTGAACGACGACGGTGCGCCGTTGGCGCTGATGGAGCCGACCGAGAGCACATACTCGTCGTACCAGGCGGGATTCACATAGGTGCGGATCGTGCTCCACAGATCTTGTGCGGGCTTGAGCGGGTCGGGCCCGGGATTGCCCGACTTGCAGGCGTTGTCGGAGTTACCCGCCGAGCTGACGATCACCACGTCCTTCTCCAGCGCCGCGTACCGCACAGCTGCGCCGAGCGCGCCGAACGCCGCTTCGTTGGCCGGGGAAACGCTGTTGCAGGCGACGAGCGAGATGTTGATGACGCGGGCGCCGAAGTCGGCTGCCCGCCGGATCGCGCTCGCGAGTGAGGAGACCTTGCCGTAGCCCTCGGGAAAATCGTCGGGCCCTTTGTTCCGGCCCGCGCCCTCGGACTGGTAGAGGGAGCTGGTCTGGCGAATGCTGAGGATGCGGGCCTCGGGCGCGACACCGGAGAAGCCCTGGTTGTCGATCTTGGTCGCGCCGATGATGCCGGCGACGACCGTGCCGTGCACGTCGCAGTCCTCGGTCCCGTTGCCGCCCGCGGCCACGTAGTCACCGCCTGCCCACAGATCGGGCAGGCGGGGGTGGGGCTCCACGCCGGTGTCGATCACCGCGACGAGTTGTCCTGCGCCACGCGAGAATTCCCACGCCCGCTCCAGATCGAGGGAGCGCTGGCTGGGAGGAATCACCGCCGTCGCCGTACTCGCCTGGGTGCGGAAGCACAGTCCGTTGGTACCGCTGCCGCGTTCGGTCTTGTCCGGCGGCGCGGCGGGATCTCCCGCGGGCAGCATTCCGGGGTCGATGGCCGGCGGCCGGTCCGCGTGCGCTGTGCCGTAGAGACCGAATCCGGCGTTCAGACCGACGACCAGAGCAACGGCCGTCAGTCGAAAGCCGAGCCTCACAGCCCGCGAACCAGCGAGTAGAGATCGGCGACCCAGAACACCAGCGGCAGCACCGCGGCGACGAACGCGTACTCGAGCAGTTCGACGGCCCGGCGCATCGGCGGCGTCGCGGACTGGTTCGGCACGATCAGGCCCATCACCAGCGCCGAGATCAGAATCACCAGCGCGGCACCGAAAACGACCAGCGGCTGGCGCATTTCGAGCGCGACGCCCACCAGCATGATCAGCACGATCGACGAGCCACCCGCGATCAGCACGATGGCCTGTTCGGCGCCCGCGTAGGTGCGGCTGCGGAACATCAGTACCACCGCGCACACCAGCGCGAGCGAGATACCGGGCCAGTAGGGATCTTCGGAGCCTGCGTCGGTCGCCAGCAGCGCGCCGGCGACGGTGACCAGCGTGGTCGCGCTGACCAGGCCGGCGAGGTAGTTACGGGCCCGCTCCGACCGCGCCCGCAGGGCGTCGAGGGTCGGCAGGGCGCGGTGGTCGTCCGGATCGTCCTCGGTCGGATCGATCGGGGTGCCGGGGGAGGGGACCGGCGGCAACGGCAGTTTGGCCAGCAGCATCGAAACACGCGGCGCGAGTGAGAGTCCGGCCAGACCGAGCGCGGCGACGGCCGCGCCGATCGCCTTGACCGGCTGATCGGTGAGCAGCCCCACCAGGGCCGCGGGCACGCCGAACACCGAAACGGTCGCCGCGCCGATGAACAGCGCGAGGCCGATGCCGGTGACCCGCCAGGCGAGCACCGCGATGGAACCGAGCAGCGCGAATCCGAGCAGCAGATGCGCCGCGCCGTAGTGATCGGGCACCAGCAGCATGCCGCCGGTGAACGCGGTCGGCAGCGCGCAGCCGGCCAGCACGAGCGCGGCCGAGGCGTCGCGGTACATGCGGCTCAGCACCGTGCCCGCCACCACGCAGAGGATCGCGACGAACAGTGCGAGCGACCCGGAAACCCAGAACGGCAACGCATCCGGCGCGGCCAGCAGGCCGAAGCAGCCGACCAGCATGGTGAGCGCGGCGAGCACCGAACCGGTGACGCGGGCGGTCTTCGGGGTCCAGCTGCGGTAGTGCTCGGCGTCGGCGACCGCGACGTTGTACATGATGTCGTCGAACAGGGGCGTCGGCGCCGCGTGCGAGGCGCTCTCCAGCATGAGTAGTTCGCCGTCGCGTACGCCTTGTTCGCCGAGGCTGAGCGAGTTCGAGAACGGGGGGTGGCCGATGCGGGCGAGCACCCACTCGGCGGGTTCGTAGCGTTCGCCGTCGTTGTCGAAATCATTCGAGCGGCTGTGCTGCGCGACCATGTCGACCACGCTGGGGATGACGAGGGCGACCGGCACGTCGACCGGAATAGCCATGTCCACCTGCGTGTGCTTAGCCAGGATGGTTACTCGGGCAAGGTCCGGCGCGCGAACGATGCCGCGTGCGGAGTCCTCTTCCACATGATCGAGTCGCGCGTGCGTCAAAACTCCCCCAGTTCCGTCTCTACCTCGTGTTTCCGCTCGACCGCTCACACGGTCGACAGTTTGCGGAACCCACCGTTCGGACAGCAGAATGCCTGACGAACCATACGACATGTCGGCCGCGACCTCTACACTGAGCCCGTCGCGACGACAGATGAGCGAGTAGTCAAGCAGGGGGAGTCTTCGACCATGAGCACCGTCAGGTTCCAGCGCCGTGCCCGGCGCGAGATGCCGCGTACACCGGGTGGCGAGGTCACGCTGCAGCCGCCGCCGGAGATCCCGCGGATCACCCCGGGCAACCTGCTCGCGAAGCTGATGCCCGTCGTCATGGTCGTCGGCATGGTCGGCATGATGGCGCTGATGTTCACCCAGGGCAGCGGCATGCTGTCCAACCCGATGTCGATGATGTTCCCGATGATGATGATCATGTCGATGGTCACCATGTTCGGGCAGGGCGGTGGCAAGGGAGCCAAGGCCGCGGAAGCCAACGAGGACCGCAAGGATTATCTGCGCTACCTCGATCAGGTCCGTAAAGACGTCGACGAGACCGCCAAGCAGCAGCGCGCCGCCGTCGAGTGGAGCCACCCCGAGCCCGGCCTGATCTGGATGCTCGCGGGCACCAGCCGGATGTGGGAGCGCCGTTCCGGCGACAAGGATTTCTGCCACGCGCGCATCGGCCTCGGCGGCCAGCGCCTGGCGACCAGGCTGGTAGCCCCCGAAACCGGCCCCGTCGAAGAGCTGGAGCCCATCGCCGCGGTGTCGCTGCGTCGTTTCGTGCGCGCGCATTCCACGGTTCCCGATCTGCCCACCGCCATCGCGGTGAAGGGCTTCGGCACCGTCGCCCTCGACGGCGACCGCGCCCAGGCGCGCGACATGACGCGTGCGATGTTGTTGCAGCTGTGCATGTTCCAGGCGCCCGACCAGGTGCTCGTCGCGGTGGTCTGTGGCCCGGACACCGCCCGTGAGTGGGAGTGGACCAAGTGGCTCCCGCATACTCAGCACCCCGATTCCCAGGACGGCATCGGCACCCAGCGCATGTTCTACGGCTCCATCCGCGAGGCGATGAGCGGCCTGCATCCGCTGCTCGGCAACCGGGTCCGCTACTCGCGTAACCAGCCGAACAACCCGAACATGGTGCACGTGGTGATCGTCGTCGACGGTGGCCTGCTCGAGGCCGAGGACGACCAGCTGCGTGAGTCCGGGTACGAGGGCGTCACCATCATCGACCTGTGCAATTACGCACCGCGCCTTGCTGTTTCCCGTGGCATCAAGATGGTCGTCGAAGACGGCGAGTGCCTGGGCCGCGGTGCCACCGGCAACCAGGAACGCTTCGCCACCATCGACCGGGTCAGCGCCGAGCAGGCCCAGCAGCTCGCCCGCAGGCTCGCGCCCTACCGTGCGGCCACCCAGCGCAGCAGCGATGTCGAGACCGATGAGACCGAGACGATCTCCACCTGGTCGCAGCTGATGAACCTGGGCGATATCGGCAACTTCAACCCGGCCAGCGCCTGGCGTCCCCGCTACGGCCGCGAGCGTCTGCGCGTGCCGTTCGGCATCGGCGCCGACGGCGCACCGGTGGAGCTCGACATCAAGGAAGCCGCCGAGAACGGCATGGGCCCGCACGGCCTGTGCATCGGCGCGACCGGTTCCGGTAAGTCGGAGTTCCTGCGCACCCTGGTGCTCAGCCTGCTCGCCACCCACTCGCCCGACCAGCTCAACCTGGTCCTCGTCGACTTCAAGGGTGGTGCGACGTTCCTCGGCCTCGACGGCGTTCCGCACGTCGCCGCGGTCATCACCAACCTCGAGGACGAAGCCGACCTCGTCGACCGTATGAAAGACGCGCTGGCGGGCGAGATGAACCGTCGCCAGGAAGTCCTGCGGCAGGCGGGCAACTTCGCCAACGTCTCCGAATACGAGAAGGCCCGCGCGGCGGGCGCCGACCTCGACCCGCTGCCCGCGCTGTTCGTCGTGCTCGACGAGTTCTCCGAACTGCTCACCCAGCACCCCGATTTCGCGGAACTTTTCGTGATGATCGGCCGCCTCGGTCGCTCGCTGCAGGTCCACCTCCTGCTCGCCTCGCAGCGTCTGGAAGAGGGCAAGCTCAAGGGCCTGGAATCGCATCTGTCCTACCGCATCGGCCTGAAGACCTTCTCCGCCAACGAGTCCCGTCAGGTCCTCGGCGTCCCCGACGCCTACAACCTGCCGAGCACCCCCGGTGGCGGTTACCTGAAGTCCGATTCGGGTGAGATCCAGCGCTTCCAGGCTTCGTACGTGTCGGGTCCCTACGTCGGTGGTGGTTCGGCCCGCGAGGTCACCAGTGCCGGCATCGTCGGCGGCGAGATCGACGTCAACGCCCGGCCTTTCGCCGCGACCCACGTCGGCTTCCGCGCCGCCGATCGGGTTCCGCTGCCGGTGGAGGCCGAGTTCGAGCCGGAACCGGTCGGCGACGACAACGAGCAGATGTCGAACCTGAACATGCTGGTCTCGCGCATCTCGGGCCACGGCCGACCTGCCCACGAGATCTGGCTGCCGCCGCTCGACGAAGCGCCGACGATGGATCAGCTCGTGCCGCGCTCGATCCTCACCGGCGAATTCGCCGCGATCGCCACCTTGCGTGCCCCCATGGGCATCGTCGACCGCCCCTACGACCAGCGCCGCGACCCGTTCGTGGTCGACCTGTCCGGTTCGCGAGGCAATGTCGCGATCGTCGGCGGTCCGCAGTCGGGCAAGTCGACCGCCCTGCGTTCGATGATCATGGCGATGGCGTTGACCCACACCGCCGAGCAGGTGCAGTTCTACTGCCTCGATTTCGGTGGTGGCACGCTGACCAGCCTGCAGGGTCTGCCGCACGTCGGTTCGGTGGCAAGCCGCCTCGACGAGGACCAGGTCCGGCGCACCGTCGCCGAGATGACCACGATCGTTCGCACACGTGAGGCGAAGTTCCGTCAGCTCGGCATCGAGTCGATGGTCGAATTCCGTCGCCTGCGTTCGATGGACCCGGCGTCGAGCCCGGCCGCCCAGGGCGCGCACGAGGATCCGTTCGGTGACGTGTTCCTGGTGATCGATGGCTACGGCTCGATCCGCCAGGACTTCGACGCGCTCGAGCAGGTCATCATGAACCTTGCGGTGCAGGGTCTTTCGTATGGCGTGCACGTGGTGATCGCACTCGCCCGCTGGGCGGAAGCCCGCCCCGCGCTCAAGGACCAGATCGGCACCCGCATCGAGCTGCGCCTCGGCGATCCGATGGACTCCGACCTCGGCCGCAAGTTCGCGTCGCTGGTTCCGCAGGGTCGCCCCGGCCGCGGTATGACCGCCGAGTGCCTGCACATGCTCACCGCGCTACCGCGGATCGACGGCTCCGCCGATCCGTCCAATCTGGGCCAAGCGGTGTCGTCCGCGGTCGAGACGATCGCCCGGATGACGCCGGGCCGCCCCGCACCGCAGGTCCGCATGCTGCCCGATCAGCTGCCCCGCGAACAGCTGCTGTACCTGGCGGGCAACTGGCCCTCGCGCGTCGATCCGGCGACCAAGTGCCTGCGCATCCCGATCGGTATCAACGAGGCCGAGCTCGCTCCGGTCTACATCGATTTCGCGGAAAGCCCGCACTTCATCATCATCGGCGACTCCGAGTCCGGTAAGACCACGCTGTTGCGCTCGATCATCGAGGGCATCGCCGCGTCGAACACCCCCAACGAGGCACGGTTCATCGTCGGCGACTACCGCCGCTCGATGCTGGGCATCATCCCCGAGGGTTACCAGGCCGGATATGGTTCCACCGCACCGCAATTCACCCAGAACATGGCCGACCTCGCGGCGTATGTCGCCAAGCGGACCCCCGGTCCCGAGGTGACGCCACAGCAGTTGCGTGAGCGTTCGTGGTGGACCGGTCCCGAGCTGTATGTGCTCGTCGACGACTACGACCTGGTGGCCACCTCGTCGGGCAACCCGGTCTCGGCGCTCGTCGAGCATCTGCCGCACGCCCGCGACCTCGGCTTCCACCTGATCATCGCTCGCCGCTCCGGCGGAGCCAGCCGCGCCATGTACGAGGCGACGCTGGCGCGGATGAAGGACCTCGGTTCGGCCGCACTGGTGATGAGCTGCAGCAAAGACGAAGGCGTCATGGTCGGTACCACCCGTCCCGGCCCCAAGCCCGCCGGGCGTGGCACCTTCGTCACGCGTAATACCGAGGGCCTGGTCCAGACCGCCTGGATGCCGCAACCGGAATGACCGTCGTCGAGCTCGTTGTCAGCGAAGCCAAAGTATGGGCGCGTGGCGCCACCACCCATTGGGATGTCGCGCCGTCGGTCGTGTTGGGCAGCAACGGTTCCGATCTCGTCGTCGGTGAGCCGCTGACCCCGCCCACCCAGGCGGTGTCGGTAGTGCAGTACCTGGCCGGTGGTGTGCTCGCGTTGCCACCTCGGATGCCGACGGTGAGCCAAGCCCTGTCCGCGCTGCTCGCGGCGATCATGGACACCCTGCGGGTGACGCCGCTGTGTGAGCGGATCGTCGTCGTGCATCCCACCTCGTGGGGGCAACCCGAACTCGATCTGTTCGGTACCGCCGCACAGCAATTCACCCACGAGGTGGCGTTCGAGGCCTGTGCCCTGCGGGCCTCGGCCGTCGATGTCACCGCCAGTCGTAGCCGCCGCACCGCGATCATCGAATTCGGCATGCTGTCGACCTCGGCGTCGTCGGTCACCTACGACACGTACGGCACCCACGTCGAGGCGGTCGAGGTCGAACCGAACCTGGCTGCCTCCGAACTCGCCGACGAGGAAGGCTTCGGCCGGCTCACGGCACTTCTCGGCCGCCTGCTCGCCGATCGCCCCGCCGACGTCGTCCAGGTGTTCGGCGCTACCGATCCGGCGGTACTGGCCGCGGTCACCGCCGCAGTCGAAAGCGCGTGCGGTGCGGGCGTTCCCGTCAGCCCGCTGACCGGAACAGATCTGGCGCGCCCGACTCAGAAGACCCCCACCTACACGCCGAACATCCCGCCCGCGGCCGAGTGGATGCAGCCGCTGCGCGAACGTGCCGCGGCGACCAACCCGGTCGATCGCCGCCCGCTCTACATCGGCGCGGCGGCTCTCGCCGCTGTTGTCGCCGCGGCGGCGATCGGTGGCTTCTTCCTGTTCGGATCCGGTGACCAACAGGCCACGGCCGCCGTCGCGACCACCTCGGCCCCCGTGGTGACGAGCGAAGTGCCCCAACCCACGTCGGCGAAGCCGAAGCCGAAACCCACCACCGAGACGGTCGGCCGAGTCGTCGTCGAGATCCCTGTTGGCTGGCACCGCACCACGGACACCGACTCCCGCGCCGACCTCGTCCCCGACGACGCGGCCCGCCACCGCATCACCATCACCCAGAAACCGGTCACCCCCGGTGCCGGCTACGACGAGGTCGCCGCCGACCTCAGCGCCCAAATCGCCAAAAAGCCCGCGGGCACCGTCACTCCCGTGCGCCGAGACGTAGTCTTCGCCGGCCGCCCCGGACTCTCCTACGAAGAACGTCCCGCCGACGGGTCAACGGTTCGCTGGCAGGTCCTCGTCGAACGCGGAGTCCAGGTCAGCATCGGCTGCCAGTACGCCGAAAATGGTTGGGCCGGTGTGATTTCCGCCTGCGAGCAGGTCGTCGGAGGCGTCCACGTCGGGGCATGAGCCGCATCCTCTTCGCCGTACTCCTGGCGTCCTGCACTCTGGCATGCACCCCGGCCGAGCTGTCGACATCCAGCGCGCCTTCGTGCCCTGCCGACCTATCGTCAGCCACCACAGCCAACCCCGCCGGCTTCACCATCCATGCCCCGCAACTCCCGGGCTGGTCGGCCCAGCCGGTCGAAGGCGGCGGTCTCGTCCTCCACCGTATCGAAACCATCGAAGGCGCCGACCCACCCTTCGGCATGGCCATGGTCACCGTCACCACCTTCAGCCCAGCGAATACCGCCGACGCCGCGAGTAACACCCTGCGGATCCTGCGTCCCCACGAATCCGACTGGCACCGAACACGTTCCGAAGAAGTACGGATCTGCGGTACCTCCGCCCACCTCACCACCGGAACCACCGCCAACTCCCACAACGACTACCTGGAGTTCGCCTACCCGGTGGGCGACAAGTTCTACCCCATCCAAATAACCACCCGAACCCCCATCGCCAACGTGCCCCGCTACCGCTCGGACCTGGACACGATTCTGAGCGGTGTGCGGATCAGCGGGCGGTAGCGGATTGCCTCGATTCGGGTTCGGCGGCGTGCGCAAGTACGCTCGCAGCGGGTCGCCTGTGTACCGCCTGCGGCCTGTGAATCGGGAGGGGAAACCATGACTTATCCACCGCCGCAGCAAGGTCCGGGTTGGGCGCCCGGTCAGGGTGCGCCGCAGCAGTATGCCGGTCAGCAGCCGTATCCGCCGATGCAGCCGCCGCAGTACGGCTCGCAGCCGCATCCGCAGCCGGGCGGTCAGCCCCACCCGCAACAGGGTTGGGGTCAACCACCGCAGCAGGGATGGCCCCAACCGCCGCAGCGGAACCCGTGGTGGAAATCGCCCCTGGTGCTGGTCGGCGGCGCTGTTGTCGTCATCGGTGTGCTGGTGGTCGGGGTTGTCGCTGTCGCCGGCGGAGGCGACGACGAGGCGGGAACGGTCGCAGCACCCCCATCGTCGGTCCAGGAAGCGCCTGCGGCGCCCACCTCTGCGAAGAGCACCTCCAAACCCGCACCGACGACGACCAAGGCGGCCCCGCAACCTGTTTCGGCCGACGCCAAGATCGTCCTGGAAGCATTGCCCGCGCCCCTGCGCGAAGTCGTCGCCGTCAACAACATCACCGAGAAGGCCCCGATCGGCAACGACCCGTACGCGGTCCGGGTGGTCTTCACGGTGCCGGCCAAGAACGGCTTGACGGTAGGCCTGCTCAGAACAGCCGTCGACATCGACCGCTACCCGATCGCCTGGATCGATACCAACCCGGACAAACTGCTCCGTCAGTGGAGCAGTCAGCACCCGGAATGGCTGATGGACAAGGGCGAGAAGAAGTTCCGCATCGATGACACGATCCCGGGTGGCGGGGCCACCGTGGAAACCTTCAACACGGCGACGAAGCTGTACACGGTGATGTCAGGGTTCAAGGACAAAGATGCCGCGTTGAAATACCTCGAGCGCGCTGGGTTCTAGGACGGCCCCGCGCTGGTAGGCACCCCACTCCTCATCTGAGGGCGGCAACCCTGGGAGTGCAGTGGTCCTGAAACAAATCAGGCCCCGGCTGTGAGCCGGGGCCTGATTTGTATGGTGCTGAGATCAGAACAGACCCGCGAGAGCGGTGTCGGTGCCCTTGAGGTCCGAGTTACCGGTCTGCACCAGCGTGCCGGCACCTTCGAGGGTGGTGTTGAGCTGCTGCACGTGGGTGTTCCACTGCGCCTGCAGCTGAGTGAACGCATCGTTCGCGTCACCAGCCCAGTTGTTGGTGACGAAGTCGGTGACCTGCTTGTGGAAGTCTTCCAGCATGGTCATGATGCCGCGGGCATCCTGGACGATGCGCTGAGCACCGGCCTCGACCTCGCCGAAGTTAGCGGAAATCCGCGTGACGTCGTTGCCTGCCATCGATGGCTCCTTACTAAGTGTGGTGGGGTCGGATCAGAGAGCGGGGAGGTCGAGCGAGCTGACCTGGGCCTTCACCTGCGAGGCGAAGTCGTGGTCCTGCTCGTCGTAGGACTTACCAGCGTTACGCAGGTTCTCGCAGGTCTCGAGGAGCTTGTCGTTGAGCTTGTCGGCCTGGAAGTAGTAACGCTCCATGAAGGAGTCGAACGCTGCGCGGGCGCCACCACTCCACGTTGCGGTGGTCTGGTCCTCCAGCGTCTTCAGCGCCTGGATCGCGGTAAGCAGATCCTGGTGCTTGGACTCGGAGGTCTTCACGAAATTGTCAATTTCGGTTGCACTGGCACTGAGCTGACCCGCCATGGTGTCTTCCTTCCGATTTGCTGTGCTGGGAGTCGGGAGCAACTGCTCCGGTCGACCCGTTCATATGATTGGACGCGAGCCAGGGTGGATCGGTTCCCACATCTTCCGAGTTTTTTCGGCCCCCGGGATGACGTCGATGTCCACCCTGCTGTACCTGCGGATTCATGGCTCCGCTGTCGCCCGGGCGACACGAGGCCTACATGTCCGCGAATCTTCCCCCTCCTTCCCCTGCCGCAGCCCGAGTCACAAGGCCAGCGGCACTTCGCGTATCACCATACCGATCGCGACGCTGTCTGCACACCCCACTCGCGCCGCCGTTGTTGGACAGGAGCATGTGTGCAACGTCAGCTACTGGGCGTTGGCGAAGACGGCATACTGCGCAGCCGCACGCTGATGCGCGTCGTTGATCTGGTGGCTACTGACGACCCCGACGTACTGCCGGTAACGCACCGAGCAGGAGAACCGCTTGATGTCGCTGGAGGTGACCTTGTTCTCGATGCAGTTGGTAGCGGGCACCGCGGTGGGCGAGTTCGCCGGGCCGAATCGCGGGCCCTCGAACATCCCGGCCTGGAACTTCTCCGCGGCAGCTGAGTCTCGTGCCTGGAAAACGGTTGCGTCCCATCCTATCCCGATGTGCTCGACGCCGGTCTCCTCGTAAAGGCCCCGGTGTTCCTGCTCCGCTCGTTGTACCTGCAGGAAACCTTGGAGACCGTACGACGCCGACCGCGTATCTTCCGGCCCGCCCAGCTGTTCGCGGTTCAACGCACGTTCCAACACATGAGCAGGATCGTGATCGAGCATCAGTATTTCCATCGGCGTGAGCGCCGGCAACTTGTCGAGCCGTGGCAACTGGGCATCCAGGACTCGGCTGGCCAGATCCTTCAATTGCGGCAGATCAGCTGACGGCAGACCCACCTGCAGGCTCACGACGTAGCTGCCTCGCGCGATATTCGCGGCCATGCTGGGTATTCCGGGGCGCCAGTGCGCGAGGGCAGCCGGGTACTTGTCGATCGTCAGCTTCTGATTCTGGTCAGCGGCTACCTGGAAGTCGAGGACCTCGATCGATTCGGCTGCGCGTCTTGCTGCATCCTCGTCGGGAAACTGCATTACACGCATTCCGAAATACGTCGGTTTGAGTGAGCGCTGAGTATCTGCTAAGACATCATCGCCGGGCGATAGGGTAAACGTGCCGAAGTGTTCTTTGTCGGTGCTCCCGGTACTGAATCCGTAAAGCAGCCGATGCTCTTTGAGCGATGGCTTCACGGTATCGCTGAACTCGCTCAACAAGGTTTCGGATGTAAACGAACCCCAGGCCCCGTACTTCAGGCTCGGATCAACATCGGTGCCGAGTACGAGATGGTCGGCCAGGCGCATAGCTGCTAGTTCCTGGCCGTACTTGTAGCCGTGCTTATACTGATAGTAGGCGCTGACCGGGAGCGTCTGGTATTTTCCTACATCCAAGGTTCGGACATCGATTTCGCCTGCGATCGCCGCGCCATCGACGTTCGATCCGCAGCCTGATGCCAAAATCGACGAAATAGCAGCTGCGACCGCAACTTTAACAATCTGTTTTCGCATGGTCTGTCCTCGCTTCCGTCTGGCTATTATTTGGAGTTCGCCAATAGCGAGTACTGGGCCGAAATGCGCTGATGTGCATCGGTTAGTTGGTTTGCGGATATCTGGGCCGCATATCTACCGAAGGTGATGGTGCAGTAGAACCGCGGGTTGACACCGCGGAATTTCTCACGATTTTCGTGACATTTGGCAGACGGAAGTCCTGGTGGGCTCGGTGCCACAATAAACATCCGGCCGCGTTCACCCCGTCGCTTCTCGAGTAGTTGTGCGGACTCCGCATTCTTGGTCCGATACAATTCCCCGCCGTTGAAAGCGGCCACGTCAACGCCTGTTTCATCGAACAGTCGCTGGTCTTCAGTGATATTCAGTGAGACCTGCAATGCGCCGTGCTTGTGATATGCAGTAGGGATCGTGGCACCGTCGGTTACGGAGTCGTTGGTAGCAGGGACTGTCATCGCAAGCATTCCGTCGACATCGCGGTCCAGTGTGCTCCATTTATCGCGTGGAGTCGGTGTGAATGTCGACAAACTGGGCTGGATGGCCGCGATGACCTTCTCTGCCTTGGATTGCATCCCGGGTAGGTCGTCGGATCCGATCTGATCACTGAGATTGTCTCTGACGACAGTCAGTACCAAGAACTGACCTACTGAATGCCACACATAGATTGCATCGTATCGTGGGGTCCACACGGCATGAGCTTCAGGAAATCGCGATAGCCGGGTGCCTTCGTAGTTCGCCCCGAGAATTTCCTGGTGCTTGGCACCCAAGGATGGCACGGCATTTTTTGCTGTCTCGGCGTCAGTAAACAGAAGGGCATAGTTGTTCAGTGTCCAAGAGAGATTTCCATTGAAGTTGGATCGTCCCTCGCTGTAATATCCGGATATGAACCCAGGTGCGAAGGTATTGAAATCTTCGCGGCTCATGAGCAGATCCCGTGACAATGGGTAGTGTGATACATCTGTGAACGTACGACTCTGGTTGAATCGGTTCGTGAAATTCAGCGCTGGGTCGATCTCTGTTGGCAGGGGCATGGCTTCGGCAATGCGTCGCGCTTCGACCAGTGCTGCCTCATCGTCGGTTTTTGCCATTCCCAACGGGGTCGGTTTGCTCGGGTAGTTTCCCATTTCGAGCTTACTCAGGTCGACCTGTACCTCTGGAGCGGCCACCGGGCCGGCCGGGCTTGCTTCGCCCCCGCAGCCTGTCGCCATAAGGCATGCGATAGAAACGGTCACGCTCAATGCCGCTCTGTATGCTCGCTTTCTCGGTGCTTTTGATGATTTCAATTCAGAACGCAAAGCATCCCCCCGTCGGTAGTTTTCGAATTTCTCTATCTGATCTTTGATTTGAGGACGGGAACCAGCTTGCTGATCATCGTTGCCTCGGATTCGGGCGACCAATTCCGCATGGCGGATACCGTGCTGGGATCGTCGATAGGGACGACGATCGCGCGTGAACTGGTTATGCCGTACGGGAGACCGAGAAGCCCACCGCCACCGGCCTTCTCGTCACTACGGAGCACGATGACGTAGCTGTCGTCAGGCGCTTCGAGCGCGCTCGAGCTGTCCGATACCTCTTTGGGTGACGGAATCCCTTCAGTATTCGTGTACTTGAAGTTGTAGACGAAACCGAGTTTTTCCAAGAACTGTGTCTGCGGGCTGCCGGTAAAATAAATTCCGAATTTGTTCGGTTGCTGCGTGACATTGAGGAGCGTGACAGTCTTGCCTGCGAACTGCGGATTGTCCTTGCGTTCCTGCTCGATCGGCGGTAGGGCGGAGGCCGATGTGCTGGCGGTGGTGCCGGTCGTCGGGTCGGATCCGCCCGCGGCCCAAACGCCCACTCCGGTGCTGATTCCGACGACGAGCGCGATTGCTCCGCCGATCACTGCCGCGCGCTTGGTCTTGCTGGGAGCGGTCGGTGTGGACGCTGTGAGTCCGTGCAGCGATACCGCTGCCCGCGGATCGGTGTGCTCGCGGGGCGGCATCACCTGGATCGGGTACGTCGGTGAAGTGTTGTGGCCCGTCGGGTTGAAGCCCGGGGTCAGCGCGTTCGATGCCGCGTCGGTGAATTCGCGGCAGGTCGCGAAACGTTCGGCGGGGTTTTTGGCCATCGCGCGGGCGAAGACGTGGTCGATGGCGTGGGGGAGGCCGGGGCGGACTCGGGTTGCCTGGGGTGGGGGCTCGTGCAGGTGGCCCATCATGACCATGGCGGGTTGGGCTGCGGGGTAAGGGTTTTGGCCGGTCAGGAGTTTGTAGAAGGCGCAGGCGAGGCTGTAGATGTCGGCGCGATGGTCGAGGACGGCGCCGCTGAGTTGTTCCGGCGGGGCGTAGGCGATGGTGGCGAGGAAGCTGCCGGTCTGGGTGAGTTCGGTGGCGTCGTCGGTGGACTTCGCGACACCGAAGTCGGTGAGCAGGACGCGTTCCTCTTCGCCGTCGCTGCTCGACAGCAGGAAGTTGGCGGGCTTGACATCGCGGTGCAGCAGGCCGCGCCGGTGGGCGTAGTCCAGGCCCTTGCCCACCTCGCTGGTGATGCGAAGGGCGCGCAGCGGGGTCATGGAGTGCGGGTCGCGGGCCAGTTCGGCGGCGGCGTCGGTGCCGTCCACGTACTGCATGGCGATCCACAGCTGGCCGTGCTCTTCACCACGGTTGTAGACCGAGACGATGTTGTTGTGGTCGAGGCCGGCGGCGAGATTGGCCTCGCGCTCGAAGCGGGCACGGAACTCGGGGTCGCGGCTGAGTTCGGCGCTGAGCACCTTCAGGGCGTCCATCCGCGGCAGGCTGGGATGTTTGGCCAGGTAAACCGTGCCCATGCCGCCGGCGCCGAGCACCCGCTGCACGCGGTACCCGCCGACGATGGTGCCGTGGCTCATCACCATCTTTTACGATCTCCTGACTCAATGCCGCACACTGCCGCTTTCCCGGCTGGAGCATATAGGACTCCGCAGGGGCCGGCCGGTGTGGGATTATCGGCTGTTGGCGAATAGTGCATATTGCGCGGCCGCACGTTGATGGGCGTCCAAAAGCTGGTTGCCGCTGACTATTCCGACGTATTCGTTGTAGGCGAGGATGCAGCTGAAGCGTTTCGCCGCGCCGGTGCGTTTGTTCTCCACGCAGGCGGCGTCGGGGAGGTTGGGTGGGTTGGCGGCTTCGGTTTCTACCTGCCAGAGGAACATCTTCTCGGTGACCGCGCGGCGGGCGGTCTGCTCGTCGGGAGTGCGCACCGCGATCGAGCCCCAGGACAGGGCGACCTGTTGGGCGCTCATCTTGGTGAGCTGCTCGTCGATGTAGTGGCGATCGGTGGGGAGCTGGTCACCCGCGTAGTGCAGGATGCCGTGTTTGCCGGTGACCACGTAGTAGCCGGAGCCCTCGGGGTTGGCCAGCTGGTCGGGGTTGAGGGTGCGCATCAGGAGGTGGTCGGGATCCCACGGCAGCGTCATGACCTCTTCGTCGGTCAGCGGCGTGGTTTCGGCGAGTGCCTCGATCTGCTCGGTGAAGGCGTTCGAGGCGAGGGTGGTGAGCGCTTGCTGGTCGGGCGTGGGCACCGAGAGCAGGAAGGCGATCACGTAGGGGCCGTGGGGGAGCACGGTGCGCAGGAAGGGTGAGTCGGGACGCCAATGTGACAGGGCCGCAGGGTGTCCGGGGATGGCGACGGGTTGGTTGCGGCCTTCCTTCATGGCGAGGTCGGTATCGTAGAACTCTCTCGCGGCGGCGGCCGCGCGGTCCGCGTCGGGGAACTGCAGGACCATCGTGGTGGCGGTGAGCCTGTTGTCGGCCTTCTTCGTCGGCCAGTCACCGTAGGTCTCGACGCGCGAATCCTTTGCGGCCCCATTGGATTCGAAGCCGTACAGCATCTTGTGCTTCTTGGCGATCGCCGACATCGCGGGCTCGTCGCCGAGAGCCGAGGGCATCACGCCGGCGGAGACGGTGGTCGCGCGTTTGCCGTAGGTCATCTGGGCGTCGATGTCGCGGGAGTTGATCACATAGTCGGCGATCCGCATCGCCGCCACCTCGTACATCTCGTAGAACGGCGGGACCGGGTCGTCGTCGTGGGCGTTGACCGGCTCGGTCGGGTACGAGCCGACGTCGAGATTGCGAACATCCATCTCGCCGGGCAGCGCCTGCCCGGACAGGGTGGAGCCGCAGGCGGTCAGGACGGTGGCCAGCGAGGCGGCCAGCACGGCGTATCGGATTCTCATTTCGCGTTCACCAACAATGCGTACTGGGCCGAGATTCGCTGCTGGGCGTCGAGCAGCTGGTTCGACCAGACATAGGCGGCGTAGCGGTCGTAGGACACCGCGCAATAGAAGCGGATCGCGATCCGTTGTTTCCTGCCGATGTATTCCTTGCACTGGGCGCTCGGCAGGTTCTTCGGTGCGGCGGAGGCGGTGAATTTGCGGGTGACGCCGCCGAGCTCGTCGCGGACACCCTGGGCGGCGGCGATGTCGCGGGCCCGGTAGACCTCGGCGCCGTCGTTGGCGTAGAGGTCGATGCCGAAGTCGTCGATCATCTTCGCGGTGCTCACCGGGTCGGAGAGGAAGTGGCGGGCGGTGCGGCCCGCGTAGACACCGGGTGGGTTGATCCAGGAATCCTCGCGGGGGCGGGGCGCGGTGCGGCCGAGCATGCCGTCGCGATCGCGCTGCAGGGTCATCAGTTCGGTGCTGGGGGTGGGAGTGTATTTCGCGACGGCGGGGACGATCGTGTCGAGGCTCTTGCGGGTGAGGTCGAGCAGCGCTTGCTTGTCGACCTTCTCCAGCCAGATCTTCAGGTAGTCGTAGAACCAGGTGTAGATCACCAGATGACCGGTGGCGAACCAGGACCCGATCGACTGCTGGTCGGGCTGCCAGTGCGCGATCGCGGCGGGATAACCGGGGATCTCGATGCGCTGGTTGTTCGGGGCGTAGCCGAAATCGAGTTTCTCCAGCTCGGCGGCGGCGGTGGTGGCCTTCTGCGCGTCGGGGAAGATCATCACCGCGTTCACCATGTCCAGGCCCATATTGCTGGGCTTCGTCTCCGCCGAGCTCACGAATCCGCCGATGAAATCGGGGGCGACCTCGGCGAACCGGTCGACGGCCATGATCTTGCCGAGCGCGGCTTCGGCATCGAGGAACACCGACGCGATCGACGGATTGGTGTGGACGAACCGTGGATCGATATCGGCGGGCGTCGGCACGAAGTCGCCGAGGCGTTCGGCTTCGATGAAGCGGCCCTGATCCAGGTTGGCGACCGTTCCGACCTGGCGGGGCTGGGTCGGATAGTTGCCGACGTCGAGAGTGGCGAGGTCCACCGGAGCGTCGGTGGCGGCGATCTCATCGGGACCACCGCAGGCCGTGACGACAGTGGTCAACAGTGCGGTCGCCAGGACGCAGACGACTTTTGCGGCTCGCAACTCATTCCTCCCCGAAACGATTGTCGGCGGAATCCTACGTCACCGCGATCGAGGAGTGGGGCCGAGCGAACTCACAGGCTGTTGGCCAGCAGGGCGTACTGGGCGGTGATTTTCTGGCGGACCTCGGGCTCACCGTCGGCGCTGACCATGGCCAGGTAGCGCTTGTAGGCGACATAGCAGCGGTAGACGTAGTCGTCTTCTTTGTTGCCGTTGTCGTTGAGTTTCAGGCAGGTCGCGGTGGGGACGTCGGCGGGGGCGGTGATCGGGTCGTAGTGGCCCGCCGAATCGATGAGGCCCTGCATGAGCGATTGCGCGGCGGACTGGTCGCGTACCCGAGTGACGGCGCCGCCCTCGACCACCGCGTGGGCTTCGACTCCCGTTGCGTCGACCAGGTTTTGGCGGGCGGTGAGGTCGGCTGCCTTGTTGACGAGGTGCTCGGGAGCATACGAGGCGAACGAGAACTGGCCGGGGCGCATGGCGGCGCGGTCGTCGACGACCGCGCGGGCCAGGAGTCCGGCGGGGTCTACCGGGAGGTCGGAGATCTTCTCGGTGGGTGTGGGGTCGAACTTGGCGAGCTGGGCGAGTTCGGCGGCGAGATTCTTGTCGACCCAGGAAGTGAGGTCGGCCGCGTCGGCCCGGGGCCGCTGGATGAACAGCGAGATCACGAACTCTTCGTGGGCGAGGAAGGCGCCGATGGTGGGCACACCGGGGCGCCAATGGACGTAGGCGTCGGGATATTTGGTGGAGGCGAGTTTGCGGTTGTCGGGGGAAACGGCCAGGTCGACGTCCTCGAGTTCCCGCGCGGCGAGTGTGGCGGCCGCCGCGGTGGGGAAACGGAACAGCGCCGTGGTCAGCGCGGTCGCGTCGGGACCGGGACGGGTCTGGCCGTCGGGATCTGCCTTGTCGGCGCCGAGCGCGACATAGCCGGTGACGAATTTGCGGTTCTCCAGAACAGGTTTGGAGACGTTGGCGACGAAGTCCAGCGCGCGTTCGATATCGGGGACGATCACGCCGCCGCGTCCGTGCGAGAGCGACGGATCAATCC
This sequence comes from Nocardia sp. NPDC057272, assembly GCF_042668615.1. Classification (NCBI taxonomy): domain Bacteria; kingdom Bacillati; phylum Actinomycetota; class Actinomycetes; order Mycobacteriales; family Nocardiaceae; genus Nocardia; species Nocardia sp. NPDC057272. The sequence goes on from NZ_JBHUYK010000028.1 coordinate 55,313, forward strand.
GCACCGCGGGCACCACGGCCGCCGACATCCGCGCGCCCTCGACGAGCGCGCCCCGGTCGCCCGCGGTGTCGGTGTAGGTGTGCCGGTCGGTGGCGAAGGTCCCGGTCTCCAGGCCGCGCACATCGGGCTCACCGGCGACGGGTGTGCCGCTGACGGCACAGCCGGACAGGACGATCAGAGCCCCACCCCAGGCGAGCGCGATGCGAATTCTGGTCGAATCGATCATCAGGTTCCCCTCGATGTTCCTCCCGCGACACCTATGAAGTTACCGGACCTACCCCGCCCAGGGGGACCTGATCGGGGTGCTTGCCATAGTCTGGATGACATGGCGACCCCCCTGCTGTGCAGTTCCGGTGGAGGCCGATACCTGTGAGGGATCGGCAGGTCGAAGTGGTGCTCGGAAGTCACGCGGTCGCACGGGTCGCGGGCGCGGTGATCGTGGTCGCGCATCGCGGGCAGGGCAAGCTCACGCCCGGCAATACCGCGGCGATCGCGCTGGAATCGCTGGCGGAGTTGGTGCGTGACGCGCACGAGCAGGCGCCGTCGGGCCCGGGTTCGGTGGTGGCGCGCGAGGCGACGCGGTGGCTGATGAAGTACGCCGAGCAGATCTCGCCGGGCGTGCCGATCGATTTCGGGGTGCTGTCGGCCGCCGACAACGGTGGCGTGGCGATCTTCCTGCACGGTTCGGTGACGGCGGTACTCGCCGACGACCACGGCCCGGAGTACTACCGCGGTAGTGACGCGGCGTTCACCGTCGACCGGGTCGCCTCCGAGCCCGCGAAGGCGGTCGCGCTGTTCGTCGACGACGCCAAGGGCCGCATCCCGGACCTGCCACCGGAGCGCGGAATCGGTTGGCTGGTCGAGGGAATCGCGCAGGCCGGCGGGGCCGTGATGTGGTCCAACGATGTGCGCAGCCGGGTGCGAACCGCGGAACCGGTGGGCCAGACTCGCAGGCCGCCACCGCCTACCGCGCGTATCGACCGGGAACCGCGGGCGGCGCAACCGGATTCGCGACCGTCCGAGCAGCCCGCGACGGGAATGCAACCGGCGACCTCGATGCTGGACGCTGTCACCGGCACCGCGCACGGCACGGTCGACGCCCCCGTCGCCGACCCGCACAACGCCGAAACCCGGCTCTCCGGAACCAATCCCGCACCCGAACCCGACCCCGACCTGCAGCGCAGGCTCGAGGCCACGGCCAAGTCGACGGTGCTGGCGGTGAAGGTGATGGGATTCAAGTGCGCGCGTGCGCATCCCAGCGATCCGCGCTCGGCGTTCTGCACGGTGTGCGGCATGCCGGTCGATCAGACCCAGGCGCTCGCCGAAGTGGTCCGCCCGCCGCTCGGCATGCTCGTGCTCGACGACGGCATGACCTATCTGATGGCCGCCGACGCGGTGATCGGGCGTGACCCGGAGAACTCCGACGCCGCCCAGCGTGGACTCATCCCGCTGCGCATCGACGACACCTCCGGCGGCATGTCGCGCGCGCATGCCGAAGTGCACCTGGTGAATTGGGACGTGCAACTCATCGATCGCGGTTCCACCAACGGCACGCGCAGCCGCCACCCCGGCTACCGCGACTGGGTCCGCCTCACCCCGAATCAGCCGATGGTGCTCGTCCCCGGCACCGAGGTGATGATCGGCAACCGGGTGCTGCGCTACGAACCGGCCGCACCACCCCCGTTCGGCTGACAGCCCTTCGCCGATCGCATTCCCAGCCCGCACATCCCGACCCCGAGGAGGGATCCGCCGCGCAGCGGCGGGTTCGCGGCCGTCCCGTCGATCAGGTGCCGTTGCGTAGGCGACGAAGGAGCAAGCAACGGTGCCTGATCGACGGGACACAAGGGGCCGCGAACTCGAGCGCGCCAGCGCTCCAATAACTCAGCTGTAGCGTGACAGGCAGGTGGTTTCGCCGTTGAGGACGCCTGCGCGGAAGGCGTCCACGCGGGAGAATCCGCTGGGCACCGTGTTGCCCTCGGTGTCGCTGGCGGCCAGTCCGTCGGTGAGCAGGCCCGAGACCGCTTCGTCGAGGTCGCCCGCCGACAGCTGGATGTCGCCCTGGCTCACCGGGCGGCCGGGCTGGGCGAGTTTGCCGGTGACGACCCCGGACAGGCAGGCCGCGCGCAAACCGGTCTTCGCCCCGGTCAGCTGCTGGCCGTGACCGCGCTGCACGGCCAGGGTGTAGCGGGAGATGAACACGACGTAGCCGTTGTAGTCGCCGCTGACCTTCACCGGCAGCGGGCCGTCGTCGTCGGTGTCGGTGGCGCCGCGTTCGGCCAGTCCGGGCACATCGGTGGCGATGGTGTTCTTGGCGGGGCAGTAGGTGACCGGTTCGGTGACCGCGCCGTCCTTGCAGTCGATGCGCGAGCCCGCGTAGTCGTAGGTCGGCGCGTCCTTCACCGGCAGGATGGCCTGGAGCGCCTTGCTCAGCTCGACGAGATTTTCCTTGGAGACGGGGTATTCGCCGCGACCGCTGTCGCCGGAGAAGCTCTGGGGGAGAGACCCGCGGCGCGAGTCGATCTCGTCCTCGTCGATGCCCTTGCAGCCGCGCGGCCCGTCGGTGAACCCGATCTGGACCGCGGTGACGCGCTCGAAGGCCGAACCGTGCACGCTCTCCGGGTCGTCGGGATCGGAGTCGCGAATCGAAACAGTCGCGGCCAGAACGGAATTCAGGCCGTCGGAGGTGTTGATCGTGAAGTGCTTGGACTTGCCTTCCGCCACGTGGCGCATGAACGCGCCCGCGAAGCAGTCGGCCTGCTGCTCCTTCACCAGGACCGGCGTCTTCTTGGTGACCATCTTGGCCATGCTCTGGATGGCGTGGCCGTATTCGTGGGCCAGCACCATCACCACCGACATCGTGCCGAAGGTCTCGCTCATGGTGGGCAGCAGCATCTCGCGGTCCCAGCCGATCGAGTTGTCGCTGCGGCAGTAGGCGGCATTGACCAGGTGGTAGGTGGTCTCCTTGCAGAATTCGACCGCCTGGCTGCGGGCGGCGCGGGCGTTCCAGGAGATCAGCTTCTCGACCGGGTCGAAGGTCTCGCCGGGGAATTCGGTTCCGAAGCCCGCCTGCCAGTAGGACTGGATGTCGTCGATCGCGTTGAGCGCCAGTTTGTCCACCTCACCGCCGTCACCGTTGGACGCGGTGAGTGGCGAATCGGGGACGCCGGTGCGCGGACCGTTCGGACCACCCGTGGTCGGCAATCCCGCCACCTGGAACGGATCGTCGTAGATCGAGACCCCGTGTCCATCGATCGCCCGCGTGCACCCGACACCCATCAGCGCGCATAGCACGACAGAGATCGCAACGAACACTTGGGCTTTCGGCATACGTCCCCCTGGTCGGCCGGATACACGTGCAGGTCGATCGCCGGATCGGGCGCAAAGCCGTCTCGGGGGCACCGCCGATGTCCGGGCGATGGCATAGTATCCGCTCCATGTCTTCACCGGGGGCGCAGACCATCACCGTGCGCCATGATGGAACCGAACGAGTCTTCGAAGCGAGCCAGCAGATCACCATGGGCCGCGCGCCCGAGGTCACCCTGTTCGTGGACAGTCCGCTGGTCTCTCGTGTGCACGCCACTCTTCGATTCAGCAACGGCGCGTGGGTACTCGCCGACAACGGCAGTACCAACGGCGTCTTCGTCGACGCGCGCAGGCTCAACCAACCCGTCTCGATCGACCGACCCACCCAGGTGCGCCTGGGTGACGCGATCACCGGGCCGCTGCTGCACCTGGTCCCCGCGGCGCCTGGGGCGCGCCACGCGGCGACCATGGTCGCGCCGCCGTCACAACCACAGCACCAGCCGCATCAACAGCAACCGCACCACCAGCAGCCGCGACCGCAGCAGCCGCATCCCGGCTTCCAGCCCCCGTCGCGCCCACAACAACAGCAACCGCAATACGTTCCCACCTCGCAGCTGCCCGCGCAGCCGCAGGACAACATCAATATGACCCGCCGCGCCGATTCGTCGATGCTGCCGCCGGTCCGCAAGGCCGCCTCGACCGAACCGGTCGCGCGCGGTGACCGCATTCCGCCCGGCGGCCTGAGCATCGGCCGCACCTCGGACAACCAGATCGTCGTCAACGATCCGCTGGCTTCGCGTGCGCACGCGAAGCTGCTCGCCTCGCCCGAGGGTCTGGTCATCGAGGACCTCGGCTCGGCCAACGGCACCTTCGTCAACGGTCACCGCCAGCAGCGCTCGGTGCTGCGCGAGCGCGACATCGTCACCATCGGCAACATCGACTTCGTCGTCACCCAGGGCGCGCTGGCGCATCGGCAGAAGCCGGTCGCCGAGCAGGGTCTGTCGGTGCACGGGGTCGGGTTCACGGTCGAGAACAACAAGCAACTGCTCGTCGACGTGAACATGACGGCGGGGCGTGGCACGTTGACCGCGCTGATCGGACCGTCGGGCGCGGGCAAGTCGACGCTGTCGAAGCTGATCGCGGGCAATACCCAGCCCTCCGGTGGTGTGGTGACCTTCGAGGGCCGCAACCTGCACGCCGAGTACGAGGCGCTGCGTTCGCGCATCGGCATGGTGCCGCAGGACGACGTGCTGCACCGTCAGCTCACGGTCCGCCAGGCGCTCGGCTTCGCCGCCGAGCTGCGGCTGCCGCCCGATACCACCAAGTCCGACCGGCAGAAGGTGATCGACGGTGTGCTGCAAGAGCTTTCGCTCACCCAGCACGCCGACACCCGGGTGGACCGGCTCTCCGGTGGTCAGCGCAAGCGCGCGTCGGTGGCGATGGAGCTGCTCACCGGTCCGTCGCTGCTGATCCTCGACGAGCCGACCTCGGGTCTCGACCCGGCGCTGGATCGGCAGGTCATGCAGATGCTGCGCGAACTGGCCGACGCCGGTCGCGTGGTGATCGTGGTGACGCACTCGGTGGCCTGCCTGGATATGTGCGACCAGGTGGTGCTGCTGGCCCCCGGCGGTAAGACGGCGTTCGCCGGTCATCCGGGTGGGGTCGGCGCGGCGATGGGGACCAGCGACTGGGCGGAGATCTTCGCCGAGGTCGCGGCCAACCCTGATCAGGCCTTCGCGAAGTATCGGTCCCGGCAGGCCTACGTGCCGCCACCGCCGCCCGCGCAACCGAACCGCGGCAACGTGGGCGCGCCGCCGCAGTCGAGCGCGATGCGGCAGTTCAGCACGTTGGCTCGCAGGCAGTTGCGGTTGATCTTCTCCGACCGGGGATATCTGATCTTCCTGGTGGTGCTGCCCTTCATCCTCGGCGCGTTGTCGCTGGTGGTGCCGGGTAGTGACGGGTTCACGGAGGGCGCGCTGGTGCAGCTGCCCGACGGGTCGTTCGGGCGGGAGAGCGGCGGTGAGGCCCAGCAGTTGCTGGTGGTCCTCATCCTCGGCGCGTGCTTCATGGGCGCCACGCTCAGCGTGCGTGACCTGGTCGGCGAACGGTCGATCTTCCAGCGTGAGCGCGCGGTCGGCCTGCTGCCCTCGGCATACCTGATGGCCAAGATCGTCGTGTTCAGCGTGACCGCGTTCCTGCAGTCGGCGGTCCTGATCGGTATCACGTTCATCGGGAAGAAGGCGCCGGGTGCCGGTTCGCTGATTCCGAGCGGCAGCGTCGAGCTGTATTTCGACATCGCGATGACCGCGGTGTGCTGTGTGGTGTTCGGCCTGCTGATGTCGAGCCTGGCCAAGTCCAACGAGCAGGTCATGCCGATGCTCGTGGTGATGATCATGGTGCAGCTGGTGATGGCGGGTGGCCTGATCCCGGTGACCGACCGGGTCGGCCTCGAGCAGATCTCGTACCTGTTCCCCTCACGCTGGGGTTACGCGGCGGGCGCGTCGACGGTGGATCTGACGAAGCTGGTCTTCGGCTCGCAGGACGATCCACTCTGGGGGCACAGCGCGGGGATCTGGATCCTGGACATCGTGATGCTCATCGTGATCACCTCGATCCTCGCCCTGATCACGTGGAGCCGACTACGACTGAAGAAGTCACAGGCATGAGCGGTCAGCGCCCGGAGACGGTAGCTCGCGTATCCACGCGGGGCGCCCGCGCATGCCTCGATGCGCACCGCATGATCCGCCAGGTCAGCATCGTTTCGGTGGGCAAGCTGCGCGTGTCTGTCGCCGACCGGGCACACTTGATCCTGTGACCGTTCGAGTTGGGGCCCTGCATCTGGGGTGGGACGTGGTGTCCGTGGCCGCGGGTGGCGGCGCGACCCCGGTCCGCCCGGTACAGGTCGAGGGCACCTACACCCCGCCCGCCTACCTGCTCGCCGATGCCGCGGGCAGGTTGCACACCGCCGGTGTCGACCGGCAGCGCCCGGACCTGGGGATGGCGATCGCCGATGTGCGCGACATCCTCGGCCACCCACAGATCGTGATCGCCGGCGCCACCTGGCCCGCCGAACTCGTCTTCCGGGCCAGGCTCTACAACCCGCTGGCCGCGATCGGCAAGTACCTACAGGGCAAGCCGCAGCTGGTCGCGCTGCCGTATCCGGACAGCTGGCCCGAGGACAAGGTCGAGGTGTACGCGGCGCTCGTCGAGCAGCTCGACGTGGTCGTGGAACCGCTGCCCGAAAGCGTCGCGCTCTCGGGTTATGTGCGCGCGCTCGGCCTGGTCTCCCCGCCCAGCGAGCGACACCGCACCGGCATCGGCGCCACCGGGATCTACTCCGACGGTCGCTCGCTGCTGGTGGTCGCGGTGCACGGCGACGACGAACAGCCGACCGAATCGACGGAGGTCTCGGTCAGTGCCGAGGCGCTGCGCGACGCCCGCACGGCCGACAACGTGGTGATCGAGGCGATGGCCGCGGCCCGCTCGATCGGCGCGGACACCTCGACGGTGCTGCTCGCGGGCAACGTCTGCTTCAACGACGCGCTGCGCTTCGCCTTCCAGAACCACCTGGGCCAGCGCCTGCACGTGGCCGACCATCCGATGCACGCGCTGGTCCTCGGCGCCGCGCATCTGCTGGTCACCGAGCCCGACCTCGACGACGAGGAGGACGACTATCCGGACTCGGGGCATCCGGGTCAGGCAGTCGCCGCGCAGGTCGGGTGGGGCGCCCAACCCACCGCACCGCCCGCCGCCCAGCCGCCCGGACCGGCCGGGTTCGTCGCCGGTCCGCCCGCCGCGCAACCGCCGCAGCCGTCAGGTCCACCCGCTCGCGCGCCGCGGCACGCGCTCGAACACGACGATGCCGAGGACGACGACCGCCGCGGCAAACTGCTCGGCAAGGTGAAGAAGGGCTTCTTCGGCACCCCGGCCGTGGTCGGCGCGCTGGCGCTGGTCGCACTCCAGCCGGATCCCGCCGTCGCCTCGGCCGCCGAACCGGTGAGCTGCGCGTTCACTCCGTACGCGAACACGGTCCCGCGCGAGGGCATCGAAACCGCGCGTGGCCTGCTGGTCGACGACTCCGCCTGCGTCACCCCCGGCATCGATACTTTGCGCTACCTGATCCCCGGTCCCGCGCGTGCGACCGACCCGGGTCCGCCGGTCGTGATCTAGCCTCGCCCGATTACGGGTCGGTGATGCGTGGCTGGTATCGTTGCCCGTTGGCGTGTGGAACGCCGAACCGTTCGCGGATCGGCGTCTCCTCGATGTCCTGGGTCTCCACCGGCCGCCAGGACAGCCTCGATCCACACATCAGGGCCGGCAACACCGACGACAGACAGGGAACGACTGTGCCTACGTACAGCCCCAAGGCGGGTGACGTCACCCGCAAGTGGTACGTCATCGACGCCACTGACGTAGTCCTCGGCCGTCTCGCCGTGCAGGCCGCTGGCCTGCTGCGCGGCAAGGGCAAGCCGACCTACGCACCCCACGTCGATGGTGGCGACTTCGTCATCATCATCAACGCGGAAAAGGTTGCCATCTCCGGCAACAAGAAGCAGGACAAGCTCATCCACCACCACAGCGGACACCCGGGCGGCCTCAAGTCGCGCACTGTCGGCGAGGTGTTGGCGACCCGTCCCGATCGTCTCGTGGAGAAGGCCGTCAAGGGCATGATCCCGAAGAACAAGCTGGGTAACGCGATCGCGGGCAAGCTGAAGGTCTACGCAGGCCCGAACCACCCCCACGCCGCGCAGCAGCCGGTTCCGTTCGAGATCAAGCAGGTGGCCCAGTGACCGCTCCTGAAGAGTTCGCAGCCGAAGAGTTCGACGCCACCGATGAGGTCGTCGTCGAGATCGTCGAAGACGGCGAAGGCTACGCCGAAGGCGAGTACGTCGAAGAAGAGCTGGCTTTCGAGCCGCTCGGCCTCGACCGCCCGGTGCAGACCGTCGGCCGTCGTAAGGAAGCCGTCGTTCGCGTTCGCATGGTGCCCGGTTCGGGCAACTTCGAGCTCAACGGCCGCACCATCGAGGATTACTTCCCGAACAAGGTGCACCAGCAGCTGGTGAAGTCCCCGCTGGTCCTGGTCGAGCGTGTCGAGAACTTCGACATCTACGCTCGCCTGGTCGGTGGCGGCCCGTCGGGTCAGGCAGGCGCCCTGCGTCTGGCCATCGCCCGCGCGCTGATCGTGGTCACCCCGGACGACCGTCCCGCCCTCAAGCGTGCCGGCTTCCTGACGCGTGACCCGCGTGCCACCGAGCGTAAGAAGTACGGCCTGAAGAAGGCCCGTAAGGCGCCTCAGTACTCGAAGCGCTGATTTACGCACCGTCGACCGCCGTCTTCGCTTACTTTGGTGGAGACGGTACGGTCGGCGGAGCACGTGTGCGAGAGCAGGCTTCCAGCACGGCTGGTCGCCTGCTCTCGTGCTGTAAACGGGGACCTACGACGGGTAGAGGTTTATGGGACGGCTGTTCGGCACAGACGGTGTTCGCGGGCTCGCCAACGAGTCGCTGAGCCCGGAACTGGCGATGCGCGTCGCCGCCGCGGCGGCGCAGGTGCTCTCACGCGGCAAGAAGCGCCCGGTCGCGGTACTCGGTCGCGATCCCCGCGCCAGCGGCGAGATGCTCGAGGCCGCGGTCACCGCGGGCCTGACCTCCGTCGGCGTCGATGTCCTCTCGGTAGGCGTGCTGCCGACTCCGGCCGTGGCCTACCTGACCGGCCTGTACGACGCGTGCTTCGGCGTGATGATCTCCGCCTCGCACAACCCCATGCCCGACAACGGCATCAAGATCTTCGCGGCGGGCGGGCACAAGCTCGACGACGCCATCGAGGCCCGGATCGAAGCCCTGATCGCCGAAGGCGTCACCGTGCGCCCGACCGGCGCGGGCATCGGCCGCGTGCGTGGCGACTACACCGTCGAGGGCACCCACGAACGCTATGTCGAGCATCTACTGGAATCCACCGGGCAGGACCTGTCCTCGCTGACCGTCGTCGTCGACTGCGCGCACGGTGCGGGCGCCGAGGTCGCCCCGCAGGTGTACCGGGAGGCGGGCGCGACGGTGATCGCGATCAACGCCGAACCCAACGGGCTCAACATCAACGACGGGTGCGGTTCCACGCACCTGGACACCGTGCGGCGCGCGGTCCTCGACCACGGCGCCGACCTGGGCATCGCGCTCGACGGTGACGCCGATCGTTGCCTCGCCGTCGATGCCGCGGGCGAGATCGTCGACGGTGACGCGATCATGGCGGTGCTCGCGCTGGCGATGCGCGACGCGGGCGAACTGGTCGACGACACCCTCGTCGCCACCGTGATGAGCAACCTCGGCCTGCACATCGCGATGCGCGCCGCCGAGATCACCGTGATCACCGCCGCTGTCGGCGATCGGTACGTGCTCGAGGAGTTGCGTCGCGGCGGATACAGCCTGGGCGGGGAACAATCCGGGCATGTGGTGTTCCCGCGGTTCGGCACCACCGGGGACGGGGTGCTCACCGGCCTGCGGTTGATGGCGCGAATGGCGCAGACCGGGCGCTCGCTGGCCTCGCTCGCCTCGGTGATGACCACGGTGCCGCAGGTGTTGATCAATGTCGCGGTGTCGGACAAGGGTGCGGTCGCTGTCGCTCCCGAGGTGCTGGAGGCTGTCGCGGAGGCCGAGCGAATCCTCGGGGATACCGGGCGGGTTCTGTTGCGGCCCAGCGGGACCGAGCAGCTGGTGCGGGTGATGGTGGAGGCCACCGATCCCGCGCAGGCGCGTCAGCTGGCCGATGATCTGGCCAAGCGGGTCGCCGCGGTCTAGTCGCCGGGACCCGGACGACGGGTCGGCGATCGGTGCTGTGGCGTGTTCCACCGGGCCCCACTAGTATCGGGATACGCCGTCTGGACCTGTGTGCCCCGTGGCGCGTGTGTGCTGCTCGGCGCAGGCGGTTATTTTGGCGCGCAGCACGATTCGAAGGGGGCCGATCATGGTTCCGCCGCTGCCTGCCCGCAACTACCAGGACCAGTACCCGTACGAGTACGGCGAAGCCGACCAGCCGCACCGCTGTGGTGGGGCCTGCGGGCGACCGGGGTGCCGCGAAGTGCCGCAAGGGTATTCGCACACTGTGCCGATCCGGGACGAAGGCTACGGGCAGTCCGCCTATGAGCCGGTCGCCGAGGCGCCACGCACCCGCGCGTTCGCGGCGCCACGGGTGCCGCGCTCGCGATCGTTCATCGCGGTGGTCGCCGTGCTCGGTGTCACCTTCGGCGTCGGCCTGATCGGGGCCAAGCTCGGCTCCGACATCGACCTGTTCGGTGCGGCCGAGCCCGCTGTGGTGCAGTCGCTCTAGAACTGTCCGACGACGAATCCGCTGAACAGCACCCCGAAACCACCGATCTCGCCCACGATCAGCCCGTACATCGACAGCCGTAGTTCGGCGGGAATTTTCCCGTCGAACTGGTTGGTGGTGTCGCGGCGCAGCCCGTGCAGGGCGTAACTGGCGATCGCACCGGCGAAGAACGCGAGCACCACCAGGTCGGCGGTCAGGTTGACGATTGTCGGCCAGGCGCTGAGCTCGGTGAAGACCGCGAGCAGGATCCCCGCGAAGGAGTACATCAGCGCGGCGCGGTGGGCGATGTCGACATAGACGTGCGCCGCGCCCTCAGTCCGGATGCCGTGGTACTTCCACACCCCGAGCAGCAACGCGCTCAGGAAGAGGAATCCGGTGACGAGCAGGGTGATTCGGGTGTCGATACCTAATGCGTAGTCCATGCGTCATTCCTCGCTGAGAAGCCCACCGGACATGTGCCAACGACGGGTCGCACGAACAGAATCCAGCATCCGGCGATCATGCGTCACCAGAATCAAGGTGCCGGTGAAGGATTCGACGGCCTGTTCGAGCTGTTCGATGGCGGGCAGGTCGAGGTGGTTGGTCGGCTCGTCGAGAACCAGCAGGTTCACCCCGCGCGCCTGGAGCAGGGCCAGGGCCGCGCGGGTGCGTTCGCCGGGAGACAGGGTGTCGCACGCACGCGTCACGTGCGGCCCGCGCAGGCCGAATTTGGCCAGGAGCGTGCGGACTTCGGCGTCGGGCCAGTCGGGCATCGCCGCGGCGAAGGTGTCGGCCAGCGCGTCGTCACCACGGAACAGCCCGCGGGCCTGGTCGACCTCGCCGATCTCCACACCGGAACCCAGCGCGGCCGAACCGGAATCCGGGGCGATCTTGCCGAGCAGCAGGCCGAGCAGGGTCGACTTGCCCGAGCCGTTGGCGCCGGTGAGCACGATCCGGTCGGCCCAATCGATCTGGGTGGTGATCGGGCCGAGCGTGAACTCGCCGCGCGTGAGGGTGGCGTTGTTGGCGGTCGCGACCACCGCGCCGCTGCGTGGGGCGGTCGCGATCTCCATCCGCAGCTCCCACTCCTTGCGCGGCTCGTCGACCACGTCGAGGCGTTCGATCCGGCGCTGGGTCTGGCGGGCCTTGGCGGCCTGCTTCTCGGTGGATTCCGCGCGGGTCTTGCGACCCATCTTGTCGGAGTCGTTCTTGCCCTTGCGGCGGGCGTTGCGCACCCCGTGCTCGAGCCAGTTGCGCTGCATCTGCGCGCGCGACTCCAAACCCGCTTTGGTGTCGGCGAATTCGTCGTAGGCCTCGCGGGCGTGCTTGCGGGCGATCTCGCGTTCGGCGAGGTAGGCGTCGTAGCCGCCGTCGTAGAAGCCGGTTTGCTGCTGAGCCAGATCGAGTTCGAGGACGCTGTTCACGGTGCGCGCCAAGAACTCTCGATCGTGGCTGATCACCATCAGTGGTACGCGCACCCCGGTGACGAACCGTTCCAGCCGGTCGAGGCCATCGAGATCGAGGTCGTTGGTCGGCTCGTCGAGCAGCAGGATGTCGAAGCGCGACAGCAACACCGAGGCCAGCCCCGCGCGGGCCGCCTGGCCGCCGGACAGGCCCGTCATCGGGGTGTCGAGCCCGCCGGTCAAGCCGTGGGTCAGCCCCAGGTCCGCGGCGACCTCTTCGGCGCGCTGGTCGAGGTCCGCGCCGCCCAACGCCAGCCAATGTTCCAGCGCGGGCGAGTAGTCGTCGTCGCCACCGTCGCCGAGGCGTTCGGCCGCCGCGTCCATCACCTGCTGGGCGTGTGCGACGCCGGTTCGGCGCGAGAGGAATTCGAGCACCGTCTCGCCCTCGATGCGCTCCGGTTCCTGGGTCAGATAACCGACGGTCGCGTCGGGCGGGCTCAGCGCGATGGTGCCCTCGCCCGGCTCGCGCTCGGCCAGCATCCGCAGCAGCGTCGACTTGCCCGCGCCGTTCACCCCGACCAGCCCGATCACATCGCCGGGGGCGAGAGTGAAATCGAGGTCGGCGAACAGGGTCCGTTCGGCGTGCCCCGCGGAGAGGCCACTGGCGTGCAATGTCGTGCTCACCTCGACAATTGTGCCCGTCTCGGGGTCTGACCCTGAGGTCGGGGCCTGTCGAAATCAGGGTGCGGATGGGTCTGTGGACCGATGCGGGCGGTAGTGCTCCGACGGCACAGTGGAGGCATCACCGCTCCACAGGAAGGCAACACCATGACCGCCCCCGCCCGCCGCCTCACCCGTTCGACCAGCAACAAGTGGATCGCAGGCGTCTGCGGTGGCCTCGCCGAACGCTACGGCTGGAACCCCAACGTCGTCCGTCTGGTCTTCGTCGTCTCCTGCCTGCTGCCCGGCCCCCAGTTCCTGATCTACCTGGCGATGTGGATCCTCATCCCGAACAAGTAGGCCCGAACCCCCCGGCGCCCGCTCGCGGATGACAAGATGGTGGCAACCCCGCCACGTCGTCATCCGCGAGTTTTCCGTTGGAGGAGCAGTCATGGTCACCTCGGGTGAGTTCCCCGGCCTCGGCCTACCCGACATCGACGCCCACTCGTCCCTGGGCGGCCTCGGCCCCGTCGAGCTGAACAACCCATCCCTCGACCTCGACCACGACGGCGTCGTCGACTCCCTCTCCACCGGCGATGCCGACTCGACCAGTATCTGGTCCGACTACGACCACGACGGCCTCGCCGACCACGTCACCGTCGTCGAGGAAGACGGCGACTACGCCGCCTGGGAATACCACCGTCATCCCGACGGCACGTCGGAGTGGCGCAAGACCGACCAGGGGAACCTGGAGAAGTAGCGCACGAGGGTGCCGCTGTGATCGAATCCGAGCACAGCGGCATTCGTCGTGTGATCGTGGAACCGATCCCGGTCGTGGCGCGTCTAAGGGAGTAGTGCGCCTGCCGGCGCTTGACCAGAAGGAGGGGGAAGTGGGCGATTCAGTAACGGTCGATCCGACGGCTCTGCGTAAGGCTGCGTCGAACCTGAAGGCGTCGGCGGCTGACATCGGGACGTGCTCCGCCGACGTCAAGGGCTGGTCCTTCACCGCCGCGCAAGCCGGTCGCGACTACGGTGCCGAGGGGACGAAGGTCGGGGGCGTGATCGGCAAGGTCGAGACGTGGTTGAAGAACTGGCAGACCGCGATCGACAAGACGGGCGTGCAGTTCGGTACCAGTGCGGATACGTACGCGACGGTCGACGATGCCAACGTCAAGAAGATAACGGCCGCAGGGGTGAACCTTTGATGCGCGCATTCGTGTGCACCTGTTCGGCCGCGGTGTCCGGGGGCGTTCATGGCTGACTCTCCGACCTGGGCCAGTATTCCTACCGGTGGTAGCGCAGACGAGATGCTCGACCTCGGGGCGGAAGGTTTGCAGTATTTCGTCGAATACCTACCTCGCTATGGAAAAGCATCAGCGGTTATGCACGCTCCTGCTAGGTCAGAACTTCTGGCGGGGGCTAATGGGAATTTCGATTCGATCTATGCGAAGTACGACACCGAACGTGGTATGGATATCGCGGCAATCGATCGGATGTCCGCGGCTTTGTCCAAGGTGATGGCTAAATTGCCCGGGGAGATCGACGATCAGCGGCGGCAGCTCTCGGCATTGCCGTCGATATGGCAGGGTCAGGCGGCTGACTCCGCATCCAATATGCTGAATGCGCAGATTCTCCGTGCTGAACAAGATCGCATCGAAGCCGCGACGATATCGCTCGAGCTGAGCTATGTTTCGACGGCGCTGCGAACTGCCGTTCGGCACAAAGCGGTTACGGTCCAGAGCTTTTGGTCTCCCAATACGCCTGACATACCGCAGCAGAACAGCAGCGGGATGAGCCGCACTGCGATCGATGATTACATACAAGAGGTGTCATCCAACCCAGATTCTGATGCGGGCAAGAAGGCCAAGCAGTGGCTGGTTGATATCTTCATGCCGCACGTCACCGCAACATACGATAAATTCGTTCAGCTCTGCAAGGAAGTCGACACCGAGGTCCGTCGGATTTATGGCGTTCTTGTCGAAGCCTTGAACGGACTGGATACCGGCGCATATCCGATGCCGCAGGATTCCAGCAAGCCGCAGACACCCGTGACGACGGAACAGCAGCCCCAGACGAAAGATACGTCGAAGGGTGACACCTCGACTGGTGGAACACCGTCGACAACGGAGGACACGTCGACCAAGGCGGCGACCACCGAGGACCCGTCGACCACCAAGGACGACGACGATGACGATGACGATGATGACGGCGACATCACCGACACGATCAGCGAAATCACCGATACGGTCAGCGAAGTGATGACCGGTCTCACGTCGCTCGTGTCATCGGTGAGTGAACTCGAATCGCTCGTCACGAGCACGGCGGAGACGATCAGTTCCGGCCTCACCTCGCTCAGCACCTCGGTGCAAGAGGGTTTCGCGTCGATTTCGAGCCAGTTGAGCAGCTTGATGTCCGGTGGCGCGACATTCGATCTGAACGGCACCCAGGTCAGTGTGGGAACCGATGCGAACGGCCAACTCACGGTGAGTACCACCGACTCTGCCGGAAACTCGCACGAATACGGCATGACGCTCGATGCCAACGGCATTCCGGTGATCAGCGACGAGCAGACCAGCGGCGAAATCGGTTCGGGCACACCGGAGACCGGCACGGGCCAAGGGCCGACCGGTCTCGAAGACACTGAGGAGGGGACATCCTCGGGTGCGACACCGAACCCGACCGGTTCCCTCAACGCCAAAGGCTATGCCGCGGAGAACATGCCGGGGGCGGGCTCCACGCCGAGTGCGGACAACGAGCCCGACGGTGAACATTGGGCGGAGCAGTATCCGGTGAGCCAGCAACCCGATCCGGGTGACTCCGGTGCGGTCCTGGCGGAGGCGGGCCCGCTGTGAATCAACGAATTGAGGGGGTTTCGTGATGAGTCGATCACGGATCGAAGAAGGCGCCTACGATTTCCTTCGCCGGGTGCAGATTCTGGACTACGAGTACGACGAGATGCGCAACAGCCTCGCGGTGCACAACAACGGTCACGAGATTCTCGCCGAGATTCAAGCGGTCAGGGAGCGCGAAGCTGCCGAGGCCGAAGAGCGGGCACGGCTCGAAGCGGAAGAACGCGAGCGTCAAGAAGCCGCGGCCAGGGAGCAGCGCGAAGCCATCGCACGGTCTATCGCCGCTCGACGGGCCAATGACCGCGCTGCTCCGCTGGATGACGACGATCCCGAAGCCGAGTACTACCAGCGCAAGAGCTGGCTGGTCTGAATCGCCGGCGCGACGCCGAATACGGACGGTGATCGCGCCGGGTCGACGTCGTTCGGACGGCCCGGGGGCTTCTTTTTCTAGCCGCGGATGAGCTTGGCGACCGTGCCGATGGACAGCTTGGGCGCCTCGACCTCGACCTCGGCGTGGGGGTCGACGACCTTGGTGTGGGGGATCTCGGCTTCCGGGTCGGCGAAGGCCGCGTACTTCTTGTCGGCGAGGAGGGTGGCGAGCAGGTAGCCGGTGACCAGGGCTCGGGTGGCCTTGTCGGTTTTGTGTTCGTAGCGGCCCGCGCCGAGGGCGGCGAAGAGGCGGCGGCCCTCGATGATGCCGTTGTGGGAGGCGCCGCCGATGGTGCGCAGGATCGACGGGCCCGACCAGGCGGCGGCGAGTGCGCGGGCGTTGGAGCTGACCGAGTCGAGATCGTCGCCGGTCAGGATCAGGCCGGGCGCGTCGATGTCGGGGGCGATGTTCTCCGCGGCGGGGGAGGTGGGGGCAGGGAAGAGAGCTACGACGGCGGCTACCCGGTGCTGAGCTGCGGCGATCACCGCGGCGCCTGCCCCCATGCCGTGGCCGGCGAGGGCGAGGCGGTCGGGGTGGACGCTGATGGTGCCGTCACCGAGGCGGACCTTGCTGACGATGTCGAGCGTGGTGAGCAAGTCGGTGCCGAGGTCCAGATGTGACGGAATCGGGCCACGCTCGGTATCGGGCGCGGCGACCACGAAACCCCACGACGCGATGTGTTCGAGCAGGCTCTTGTAGTTCTCGGCGCTGGTCAGCCAGCCGTGCGCGAACGCGACAGCGGGCAGGTTCAGCCCGGACTCGGGCGTGTACACCACACCCGGCTGACCTGCGATCCCTAAGTTCCCACGCAGCACCCGGTGGGGGCCACGCACGGACAGGGTGCTCACGAGCGATTTTGCAGACACCGACACGGCGAGAAGAGTATCCGATCAGTAGGGTGGGGGACCATGTGCGGAATCGTGGGGTACGTCGGATACCGGGATGCGCTGGGCGTTGTCGTCGACGCGCTGCGACGCATGGAGTATCGCGGATACGACTCCGCGGGGGTCGCGATCCTCGATGGAAACGGTGCTCTCGCGGTCGAACGTAAGGCCGGGCGGCTGGCCAATCTGGAAGCCGAACTGGGCGAGGCGGGGACCGAGCGTTTCGCCGGTTCGACCGGGATGGGGCACACCCGCTGGGCCACCCACGGCGCGCCGACCGACCGCAACGCGCACCCCCACCGCGACATCTCCGGCAAGCTCGCCGTCGTCCACAACGGCATCATCGAGAACTTCGCGCCGCTGCGCCGCGAGCTCGAGGACGTGGGCGTCGAGCTACTGAGCGACACCGATACCGAGGTCGCGGTGCACCTGGTTTCGCGCGCGTACGCTGACGGCCCCACCGCGGGCGACTTCACCGCGAGTGTCCACGCCGTGTTGCAGCGGCTCGAGGGCGCGTTCACGCTCGTGTTCACCCACGCGGACCATCCCGGCACGATCGTGGCGGCGCGCCGGTCGACGCCGCTGGTCGTCGGGGTCGGCCAGGGCGAGATGTTCATCGCCTCCGACGTCACCGCGTTCATCGAGCACACCCGTGAGGCGGTCGAGCTCGGGCAGAACCAGGCCGTGGTGATCACGAAGGACGGCTACAGCGTCACCGACTTCGCGGGCAACACCGACGGGGTGGTCAGCCGGCCGTTCACCATCGACTGGGACCTCGCCGCCGCCGAGAAGGGCGGCCACGACTACTTCATGCTCAAGGAGATCGAGGAGCAGCCCACCGCCGTCGCCGACACCCTGATGGGGCATTTCGTCGTCGACGAGAAGGGCGGCCGGATCGTCCTCGACGAACAGCGCCTCGCCGACCAGGAGCTGCGCGAATT
Source organism: Nocardia sp. NPDC057272 (assembly GCF_042668615.1). Taxonomy (NCBI): domain Bacteria; kingdom Bacillati; phylum Actinomycetota; class Actinomycetes; order Mycobacteriales; family Nocardiaceae; genus Nocardia; species Nocardia sp. NPDC057272. The sequence goes on from NZ_JBHUYK010000028.1 coordinate 73,082, forward strand.
CGACAAGGTGTTCGTCGTGGCGTGCGGCAGTTCCTACCACGCGGGCCTGCTCGCCAAGTACGCGATCGAGCACTGGACCCGGGTGCCGGTGGAGGTGGAGCTCGCCAGCGAATTCCGTTACCGCGACCCGGTTCTCGACCGGTCGACGCTGGTGGTGGCGATCTCGCAGTCCGGTGAAACCGCCGACACCCTCGAAGCGGTGCGCCACGCCAAGGAGCAGAAGGCGCGCGTGCTGGCCATCTGCAACACCAACGGGGCGCAGATTCCGCGCGAGTCCGACGCGGTGATCTACACGCGGACCGGGCCCGAGATCGGTGTCGCCTCGACCAAGGCGTTCCTGGCTCAGGTGGCCGCCAACTATCTGGTCGGTCTGGCCCTGGCGCAGGCGCGCGGGACCAAGTACCCCGACGAGGTGGCTCGCGAGTTCGCCGAACTGGAATCGATGCCGAAGCTGATCGCCCGGGTGCTCGAGACCGCGCCGCAGGTGCGGGCCATCGCGCGCGAGCTGGCGCACGTGCCGACGGTGCTGTTCCTCGGTCGCCACGTGGGTTACCCGGTGGCGCTCGAAGGCGCGCTCAAGCTCAAGGAACTGGCCTACATGCACGCCGAGGGCTTCGCCGCGGGCGAGCTCAAGCACGGGCCGATCGCACTGATCGAAGAGGGCCTGCCGGTGATCATCGTGATGCCGTCGCCGAAGGGGCGGGCGGTGCTGCATTCCAAGCTGCTCAGCAACATTCGCGAGATCCAGGCGCGCGGTGCCCGCACGATCGTGATCGCCGAAGAGGGCGATGACACCGTGCGCCCGTTCGCCGACGACCTGATCGAGATCCCGGCCGCCCCGACCCTGTACCAGCCGCTGCTGTCCACGGTGCCGCTGCAGATCTTCGCCGCCGAGGTGGCCCAGACTCTGGGCTACGACGTGGACAAGCCCCGCAACCTGGCCAAGTCGGTCACCGTCGAATAGGGACCGGGTGCCGGCCTCGACGCGAGGCCGGCAGGGTCACTTGACGGTGATGGATCCGCGCATGTCGGGGTGCAGGGTGCACATGTAGCGGTAGGTGCCGGCCTGGGTGAAGGTGTAGGACCATTCGCCCTTGTCGAAGATGGGGCTGTTGAGGCCCATCGCCTTGTCGCCGATGCCCTGCACGTTGTGCGGGACCTTGTCGGAGAACTTCCAGGTCACCGTCTCGCCGACCTTGATGGTGGCGTCGGCGGGTGCGTATTTCATGTCGCCGACCTCGACCGTGAGGTTGGTCGGGGCGTGCTGTTGGGTGGTCGTGGTGGTGACCGGGCGGGGTTTGCGGGTTGTGGTGGTGGCGGCGTTTCCCGAGTCGCCGGAACAGCCGGCGGACACCAGGGCGGCGGCCACGACTATTCCGGCGGCAAACCGGGCGGATGCGGCGCGGTGACGAACCATCGACATGGGTGTGGAGCGTAGTCTGCGAGCGACCCCGGGCCGGTCGGCGGCCCGTTTCGGGCAGCTGGGAGGCGACTATGTCGGATCGGCGTGGCTACTACACCGTCGACGAGGTGCGGGCGGCGGAAGCCGAGCTGTTCACGCGGGTGCCTGCGGGTATGCCGATGCGGCGGGCTGCCTTCGGGCTGGCCGGGGTGGTTGTCGACGAATTGCGGTCGCTGACCGGGGGCGTGGTCGGCCGAACCGTCGGACTGCTGGTGGGGTCGGGGGACAACGGCGGGGATGCGTTGTGGGCGGGGGCCTTCCTACGGCGTCGGGGCGTCCGGGTGTCGGCTGTTCTGCTGAATCCTGAACGGGCGCATCGGGAAGGGCTTGCTGCGTTGCGGGCAGCTGGGGGCCGGGTGGTCGATCGGCTCGATGGTGTCGATCTGGTGATCGATGGGATCGTGGGGATTTCCGGACGGGGGCCTTTGCGGCCCGGGGCGGCGGAAATAGTTGCTGCCCTGGATGTTCCGATTGTCTCGGCAGATCTGCCCAGTGGAGTCGATCCGGATACGGGGGCGGTGGATGGACCCGCGGTGACGGCGGATGTGACGGTGGCGTTCGGTGCCTATAAGCCGGTACATGCGTTGGCTGTGCCTCGGTGCGGGCGAATTGTGTTGGTGCCGATCGGGTTACGCCTTCCGGAGGCTGGGCTGGCGCAGCTCGATCCAGGAGCGGTGGGGGCCGGGTGGCCGGTGCCGGGGCCTGCTGACGACAAATACAGCCAGGGAGTGACGGGGGTTTGCGCGGGCAGTGCGAAGTATCCGGGGGCGGGGGTGTTGTGCACGGGTGCCGCGGTGGTGGCGACCTCGGGGATGGTTCGGTATGTGGGGTCCGACACCGAGGTATTGGAGGAGTTCCCCGAAGTTGTCGCCAGTTCGTCGATTTCGGAGACCGGGAGGGTGCAGGCCTGGGTGGTCGGACCGGGGGGTGGTACTGATCCGGGGGCCCGGGATCGGTTGGCCGAGGTGCTGGGTACCGATCTGCCGGTGTTGGTGGATGCGGACGGGTTGACGATCCTTGCCGAGGAACCGGGGCTGGTTCGGGGGCGATCCGCGGTGACGGTGCTGACGCCGCATGCGGGGGAATTCGCTCGGCTGACCGGTGGTGCGGTGGGGGCGGATCGGGTGGGTGCGGTGCGAAGGCTCGCGCAGGAGTGGGGGGTGACGGTTCTGCTCAAGGGCCGGGCGACGGTTGTCGCTTCGCCGGGGCAGCCGACGCTGGTCAATGACGCAGGTGGGGATTGGGCGGCTACGCCGGGGTCGGGGGATGTGCTGTCGGGGATTATCGGGGCGTTGCTCGCCGCGGGGTGTGCGGCGGGGTGGGCTGCGGCTGCCGGGGCTCGGGTACATGCGTTGGCGGCGAATCTGGCCGCTCATGAGGGACGGGCGGCGGGGGCGCCTATTTCCGCTACGCCGTTGCTGGGGCATGTTCGGGAGGCCGTGCGGGTGTTGCGGGAGGTCGGTGGGGGCGAGGGTCGGTAGGCCCGGGACGGAGCCCAGGTATGGCGGATTCGGCGGGTCCTGGCACGATCGGGGGTGTGAATGCGCAAGTGGAGACGGTCGTCGACTTGGATGCCATTGCTCACAATGTGCGGGTGTTGCGGGAGTACGCGCACGGGGCCGCTGTGATGGTGGTGGTCAAGGCCGACGGGTACAACCATGGGGCGGTGGAGGTGGCTCGGGCCGCGTTGGGGGCGGGTGCGCGGGAGCTGGGCGTGACCACCGTGGGGGAGGGACTGGCTCTGCGGGCGGCGGGGATCACGGCTCCTGTGCTGTGCTGGCTCAATACTGTCGACGCCGATTACGCGGGTGCTGTGGCGGGCGATCTCGAGATCGGGGTGTCGTCGCTGGCGCAGTTGCGGGCGGTGGAGCGCGCCGCGGTGGCGACGGGGCAGACCGCGACGGTGACGTTGAAGGTGGATACGGGGCTCAATCGCAACGGGGTGTCGGTGACCGAGTATCCGCAGGTCCTGCGTGCTGTGCGGGCGCTCGTCGACGGGCAGGTGGTGCGGTTACGGGCGATCTTCTCCCATCTCGCGCACGCCGATGAGCCGGGGCATCCGATGGTGGATCGGCAGCGGGACCGGTTCGTCGAGGCGATCGCGCTGGCCAAGGAGCACGGTCTCGAACCCGAACTCGTGCACCTGGCGAATTCGGCGGCCACCTTGACCAGACCAGATCTGCGGTTCGACATGGTTCGGCCGGGTATCTCGGTGTACGGGCTCTCGCCCATACCGGAGCTCGGACAATTCGGTCTGAAGCCCGCGATGACATTCCAGGCGGAGGTCGCGTTGGTGAAAAAGGTGGCGGCAGGGGAGGGCGTGTCGTACGGGCACCGGTGGATCGCACCGCGCGACACCACGATCGCGCTGGTGCCCGCGGGATATGCCGACGGCGTATTCCGTTCGCTCAGTGGACGTTTCGAGGTGTGGCTGGGCGGAGCCCGGCACCGTAATGTCGGACGGGTGTGCATGGACCAGTTCATGGTCGACCTCGGCGACAACGCGGGCGGCGTGCGGGAGGGTGACCGCGCGGTGCTGTTCGGCGGCGGCGCGGGACAGCCACACGCACTCGATTGGGCGCGGGCGCTGGACACGATCGACTACGAAGTCGTCTGCGCGCCGCGCGGCCGTGTGGTTCGCCGCTACGTGGGTACCGGCCGATGACCCGGCGCACGGTGATCCGCCGCGGTGGCCTGGCGACCGCCGGCCTGCTCGCGGGCCTCGCCATCGCCCACACCCTGCGCCAGATCGGCGCGCGAGTGATGTGGCCCGCCGAGCGTGACGAATACCGCGACGAGAACTTCGCCCTGATCGACGACGACGAACCGGGCATGGTGCTCGCCGATGACGGGGTGTCGCTGGCCACCCGCACCTACGGCGACGAGGCGGCCGAAGTCACGGTCGTCTTCGTGCACGGATTCTGCAACAGCATGGAGTCCTTCCACTTCCAGCGCCGCGATCTCGCGCGGCAGTGGGGGTCGAGGATGCGGATGGTGTTCTTCGATCTGCGCGGACACGGACGCTCCGGCACTCCGAGTACCGAGAGCTGCACGGTCGCCCAGCTCGGCCGCGACCTCGCCACGGTGATCCGTGAGTGCGCGCCGACGGGGCCGGTGGTGCTGGTCGGGCATTCGCTCGGCGGAATGGCCGTGCTCGCGGCGGCCGCGCAGTTCCCCGAGCTGTTCGCGGCGCGGGTGCGCGCGGTCGGGCTGCTGAGCACCGCCGCCGCGGAGGTGACCGCGACCGGGATCTCGCAACTGGTTCGGCATCCCGCGGTCGACGGCTTCCGGCTGGCGGTGCGGACGGCGCCGACGCTGGTGCAGTTCAGCCGCAGCGCGAGCAAGCACGTGGTGACGCCGATCCTGCACGTGAGCTCGTTCCACGGCCCCGTGAGTCCGACGCTGTCGCGATTCACCACGATGATGATCGACCGCACGCCCGTCGGCACCATCGAAAAGTTCCTGAAAGCGATTGAGCTGCACGATGAGTCAGCCGCATTGCCCGTCCTCGGCGAGCTGCCGGTACTCATCCTCGGCGGTGCGCACGACGTGGTGATCCCGTTCCGCAACTCCCGCGAACTGGCGGCGGAACTACCGGGCAGTGAACTGGTCCGGGTGCGTGAGGCGGCGCACATGCCGCACCTGCAGTTCCCCGAGGTGAGCCTGGCCGCACTCGACCGGCTGCTCGCGCGGGCGGGAATCATCGGCAACCGCGGCGAGGAGGCCGTCGGTGGCTGACCCGCACCAGCGCGTTCTCGACACCGTCGAGGACACCGAAGCATTCGGCCGCGAACTGGCGGCCACCCTGCGCCCGGGTGACCTGGTCGTGCTCGACGGCCCGCTCGGCGCCGGTAAAACTGCGTTGACCCGCGGAATCGCCGCCGGGCTCGGTGTCGCGGGCCGGGTCAGCTCGCCGACGTTCATCATCGCGCGGGCACACAAGGCCGGAGTGCGGCCGGACGGCACGCCCGGGGTGGCGATGGTGCATGTCGACGCCTACCGCCTCGCGGGCGACCTCGACGAACTGGACTCGCTCGACCTCGACACCGACCTGCACCACGCGGTCGTCGTCGTGGAATGGGGCAAGGGGGTCGTCGAACACCTCGCTGACCGGCATCTGCGAGTGCAACTCGCCCGGGAGCCGGAATCCGATGTGCGCACGGCGATCTGGGAATGGATCGAATAACGCGCGATCATGCGCGCACCGGTGCGCGCCGAGCGCCGATACCACCCGGTATTGTTGAGACAATCATGCTCGTACTAGCAGTCGACACCGCGACACCCGCCGTTACAGCGGGATTGGTGCACCTGTCACCTGCCGGTGAACCCGGCACCCGCCCCGCCGTGGCGACGCTCGCTGCCCGCGTGAAGGTCGACGCCCGCGCGCACGCCGAGGTCCTCACTCCGCAGATCCTGGAGTGTCTAGCCGAGGCGGGGGTGCGCCGCGACGAGCTCGACGCGGTCGTCGTCGGGCTCGGACCTGGACCGTTCACCGGGCTACGCGTGGGAATGGCCACCGCGGCCGCCTTCGGTGACGCGCTCGGGTTACCCGTGCACGGGGTGTGCAGTCTCGACGCCATCGCCGCCGACACCATCGGTGAGAAGCGAGATCCCGGCGAGCTGTTGGTGGTCACCGACGCGCGCAGGCGCGAGGTGTACTGGGCCAAGTATCTGAACGGGGCGCGGGTCGCCGGTCCCGAGGTGAACAAGGCTGTCGACGTTCCGGTGGGTGAGGCCGCGGCGATCGCCGGGTCGGCCGCGCACGTGGACTTCTTCGATCTGCCGGTGCTGCCCAGCGAGACGCCCTCGCCTGCCGGGCTGGTCACCGTCGCGGCGTCGGCGCTGCTGGCGGGAGAGGCACCGCAAGCGCTGGTGCCGTTGTATCTGCGCAGGCCCGATGCGGTGGAGAACAGCTTCCGCACCCTCGACCGGACCGGGGCGTGAGTGCCGTGACCGAGTACCTGATCGCTCCCATGACCCTGCCCGACATCGACCGCTGCGTCGAACTCGAGCACCTGCTGTTCCCCGAGGACGACCCGTGGCAGGCGGTGTCGTTCCGGTCCGAGCTGGCCGGCGGGCACAACCGCTACATCACCGCGCGCACCGCCGACGGGGTGATGGTCGGCTACGCGGGCATCGCGCTGCTCGGTGACGACGCCCATCCCGAGGCCGAGGTGCACACGATCGGTGTCGACCCGGAATGTCATCGGGGCGGCATCGGCACGCTGCTGCTCGAAGCGCTGCTGGCGACGGCGGCCGAACGCGGCGGCCCGGTGTTCCTCGAGGTGCGCACAGACAACGCGCCCGCCATCGCGATGTACGCCAAGCACGGGTTTCACATCATCGGGCTGCGCAAGAACTACTACCACCCCAGCGGGGCCGACGCGTACACGATGCGCCGTCCGGAACTGACCGCCGCGGCCGATGAATGGGCCGCGCGCGGCCGGCAGGACGAGGTGTTGTCGTGATCGTCATGGGGATCGAAAGCTCGTGCGACGAAACGGGAGTCGGCATCGTGCGCCGTCATTCCGATGGCTCGGTCGAGCTGCTCGCCGATGAGGTGGCCTCGAGCGTCGACCAGCACGCCCGCTTCGGCGGCGTGGTGCCCGAGATCGCCTCGCGCGCACATCTCGAGGCGATCGTGCCCGCGATGCGCCGTGCGCTGGCGACCGCGGGGATCAGCAAGCCGGACGCGCTCGCCGTCACCATCGGGCCGGGGCTGGCCGGTGCGCTGCTGGTGGGGGTGGCCGCGGCCAAGGCCTATGCGGCGGCGTGGGATGTGCCGTTCTACGCGCTCAACCACCTCGGTGGGCACGTGGCGGTCGATACGCTCGAGCACGGGCCGATGCCGCCCGCGGTGGCGCTGCTCGTGTCCGGTGGGCATACGCACCTGTTGCAGGTCACGGATCTGGGTGAGCCGATCACCGAACTCGGCAGCACCGTCGACGATGCCGCCGGGGAGGCGTTCGACAAGGTCGCGCGGCTGCTCGGTCTCGGCTATCCCGGTGGGCCGGCCCTCGACGCTGCCGCCGGCTCGGGTGACGCGCGGGCGATCGCCTTTCCCCGTGGGATGACCGGGCCCCGCGACGCGCGCTACGACTTCTCCTTCTCCGGCCTCAAGACCGCGGTGGCCCGCTATGTCGAGGCCGCGCAGCGTCAGGGCATCACGCCCGACCAGCTGCCGATTCCCGATATCGCCGCGTCCTTTCAGGAGGCAGTGGCGGATGTGCTGACGATGAAGGCGGTCCGGGCGGCGACCGACGTCGGTGTCGACACGATCGTGCTCGGCGGCGGCGCCACCGCTAACTCGCGGATTCGATCACTGGCCGAAGAGCGGTGTGCTGCCGCGGGTTTGACGCTTCGGGTGCCCAAGCCACGGCTGTGCACGGACAACGGTGTGATGATCGCGGCGCTGGGCGCGCATGTGATCGCGGCGGGTGCGCAGCCTGCTGAACTGACTGTCGCCACCGATCCCGGGCTGCCGGTCTCGGTGAGCGCCCTGCGCGGCTAGCGCCCGTCCTGCCTGGTCGCACGGCACCCCTGACGAACCCGCCACCGGTCCACCCGGCTCAGTGCGCGCGTCAATCGGCTGGCGGTAAGGGGATTTCGTCTGTCGCGGTGGCCGACGGAATCGGGAGGGTGCTGTTGGCGGGGGCCTGCGTGGGCGAGGTATTGGGGGTGGAGGGACGTTGTCTGCCGCCGCCGGAGGAGCCGCTGTCCAAGGGGCCGCCGAGAGGAGACTCGGGGTAGGGGATCTGCGGGAGGTTCGGATCGGGGCGCAGGGTGGGGGCCGTCGTCGAGGTGGGCGCGGAGGGCGTGGTGCCGCTCGGGCTCGGCGCCCCGGTGGTGGCATTCGGTGCTTCGGTCGCGGGCGGGGCAACGGTGGCGCCGGTGCGTTCGGTGCTCTCGCGATTGGCGGGGGTGGGTGCCGGGGAGGGCACCAGCGGTAACGGGGATTGACGCACGGTGCTGCTCGTGCCGGCGGGGGTGACATCGGGGGCGTCGGGCGAGACTGCCTGCACGCCGTAGCCGATCACCAGGCCGACCACCACGACCGCGCCGACGAGGGTGCCGACGACCTTGGCGAAGGTGCCACTCGGTGCGTCGGCGTGCCCAACGCCCGGCAGTCCGGACGGTGCCGCGGCGTCGGCGACCAGCGCCGCGCCCTTGGCGATGACGGCCTCGGGGTCGGGCACGGTGAGCACGGGGACGTCGAGGCGCGATTCGAGAATGTCGATGACACACGGGATGTTGGCGCAGCCGCCGATCACGGCGACGGCGTCGGGGTACTTCGGCGCGCGGGTGAACACCGACGACGAGAACAGCGCGATATTGCGCAGAAGGCCGTCGATGAGCTCCTCGAAATCGGGGCGGGTGAGCTCCAGCCCCTGCCCCGCTACATGATCGATGGTGACGACGGGTGCCAGCGACAGGTGTTCCTTGGCCGCACGGCCACGGTTGGTCAGGGTGGTGCGGTTGGGCCGGGTGCCACGTCGGGCGTAGTGCAGGTCGACCAGGTGGTGGTAGATCAGCTCGTCGATCGCGTTGCCGCTCAGCGTCGGCGTCCGTTCGGTGTGCAGCACCACGTTGTCGGTGTAATCGGCCACGGTGACGGTGAGCCCGGTCGCGCCCAGGTCGATCACGGCGACGGTGGGGTAGCGGTCGAGCAGTCCGGTGTGGCGCAGATAGGCGAGGGCGGCGGCGCCCTCGGTGACGAGCCGCAGATCACGATGGCGCGTGGTGGCGGCCCGAATGGCTTGTGCCTGTTCCTTGTTGCGGTAGGCGACGGCGACGCTGGTCGGTGGCCGCGACCGGGCCGACTCGGCGCGGCGGTGGCCGCCGGAATAGCGCCCGAGCGGTTCGCCTGCCATCGCCGCCTGTGACACCGGCAGCTGGTTGGTCATCAATTCGATCGAGGACGATACGAGATCGCCGAGATCGGAATGTGCCTCATCTGCGGAAACGACCCGGTAGTCGAAAGTCTGCTCGCCCGCGGGCCCCGTCGCGACCAATGCCGAGCACACCACCTCGTTCCCGGCCGAGATGCCGAGGGATGTTCGCATGTTCACCTCCCTTCAAGCCGATGGTGCTCTCCGAGCGGATGGCGCCTTCCTGTGCTATGTCACAGCCTGTTATGCGAACGTTACAGATTGTGGCAGGCGATGTGAAGATCACTGGCCAGTGTGGGCGTGTCGAAAATGCGACATCGGCAGAACCCGACCTTGAGTGCTGGCACTCTCGCGTATAGAGTGCTAGTCGGCACTGTGAAGCTGTACTTGTGCCAGTCGACTTCTGGGCTTCGGCTCCGGCACCCGCGACGACGGGGCTGTGCGCAGGGTCGCGAGCTGACCGAAACCCGGCCTGGGACACCAGTTCCGGACAACCGAATTTCCCCTGAAAGTGGAGGGCTCAACGTGGCGAGCGTGAACATCAAGCCGCTCGAGGACAAGATCCTCGTCCAGGCCAACGAGGCCGAGACGACGACGGCCTCCGGCCTGGTCATCCCGGACACGGCCAAGGAGAAGCCCCAGGAGGGCACCGTCATCGCCGTCGGCGCGGGTCGCGTCACCGACAAGGGTGACCGCATCCCGGTCGATGTCAAAGAAGGCGACGTCGTCATCTACAGCAAGTACGGCGGCACCGAGATCAAGTACCAGGGTGGGGAATACCTCATCCTCTCGGCGCGCGACATCCTGGCCGTCGTCACCAAGTAAGGCCAACGCCGCATCAGCGTTCCGCCCCGGCGTCTTCACAGGCCCGGGGCGGATTGCGTTCACAAACAGGAGCTGAATCCTCTTATGCCCAAGCAGATCGAGTTCGACGAAAAGGCTCGCCGGGCTCTGGAACGCGGTGTCGACAAGCTGGCCGACGCCGTCAAGGTGACCCTCGGCCCCCGCGGCCGGCATGTGGTGCTGGCCAAGGCTTTCGGTGGCCCGACCGTCACCAACGACGGTGTCACCATCGCGCGTGAGATCGACCTCGAGGACCCCTTCGAGAACCTCGGCGCCCAGCTCGTCAAGAGCGTCGCCACCAAGACCAACGATGTCGCGGGCGACGGCACCACCACCGCCACCGTGCTGGCCCAGGCGTTCGTGCGCGGCGGCCTGAAGAACGTCGCCGCGGGCGCCAACCCGATCACCCTCGGCCAGGGCATCGCCGCTGCCGCCGAGAAGGTGTCGGAGGTGCTGCTCGCGCTGGCCACCCCCGTCTCCGGCGAGAAGGCCATCGCCCAGGTCGCCACCGTCTCCTCGCGCGACGAGGAAATCGGCGACATGGTCGGCAAGGCGCTCACCACGGTCGGCAAGGACGGCGTCGTGACCGTCGAGGAATCCTCGACCACGAACACCGAACTCGTCATCACCGAAGGTGTGCAGTTCGACAAGGGCTACCTCTCGCCCTACTTCCAGACCGATCCCGAGACCCAGCAGGCCGTGCTCGAGGACACCTACGTCCTGCTGCACCGCGACAAGATCAGCTCGCTGCCCGATCTGCTGCCGCTGCTGGAGAAGATCGCCGAGTCCGGCAAGGCCGTGCTGATCGTGGCCGAGGACGTCGACGGCGAAGCGCTGTCCACCCTGGTGGTCAACTCGATCCGCAAGACCATCAAGGCCGTCGCCGTCAAGGCACCGTTCTTCGGTGACCGTCGCAAGGCGTTCCTCGACGACCTGGCCGTCGTCACCGGTGGCACCGTGATCAACCCCGATCTCGGCGTCACCCTGCGCGAGGCCACCATCGAGCAGCTGGGTCAGGCGCGTCGCGTCGTCGTCACCAAGGACGAGACCGTGCTGATCGACGGCGCGGGCTCCGACGAGGACATCAAGGGCCGCAGCGCGCAGCTGCGTCGCGAGATCGAGGCCTCGGACTCCGACTGGGATCGCGAGAAGCTCGAAGAGCGTCTGGCGAAGCTGGCCGGTGGCGTCGCGGTGATCAAGGTCGGCGCTGCCACCGAGACCGCGCTCAAGGAGCGCAAGTACCGCGTCGACGACGCGGTCGCCGCCGCCAAGGCCGCGGTCGAGGAGGGCATCGTCCCCGGTGGTGGTTCGGCGCTCGTGATCGCCGCTGCCGCGCTGGTCGAGCTGCGTGACTCGTTCACCGGCGACAAGGCCGTCGGTGTCGAGGTGGTTCGCAAGGGCCTCGAGGCGCCGCTGTACTGGATCGCCAGCAACGCCGGTCTCGACGGTGCGGTTGTCGTCGCCAAGGTCTCCGAGGGCAAGGAAGGCTTCAACGCCGCCACCCTGACCTACGGCGACCTGCTCGCCGACGGTGTCGTCGACCCGGTCAAGGTGACCCGCTCCGCCGTGGTGAACGCCGCCTCGGTCGCGCGGATGATCCTGACCACCGAGAGCGCCATCGTGGAGAAGCCGGCTGAGGCCGACGACGATCACGGGCACCACGGTCACTCGCACTGAGTTGTCGGAGCGAACCGCCGCTGCGCGGCGAGACCCTCCTCAGGGTCGGGTCGTGCGTGGCGGGTTGGTGATATGACGAAGGCCCCCGGATCGCTATCGCGATCTGGGGGCCTTTCGTCGTTCAGCTGGCTACCGGGGGATCTTCGGCATCCAGGGCGGCCAGTAAACGGGCGCGCAGGGACGGTGGCGGTGGGGTGGGGGTTGCGGACGCGAGCTGGGCGAGAGCTTCGCGGGTACCGCGAACCTCTCGCAGGAACTGCGTACACAGGGTGGAGTCTTCGGTATCGATGATGGTCTGGATCGCGTGATGGTCTTCGTCGTCGATCAATCCGAGCGCGACGGTGTGCGCGAGATCGATCTGGGCTTCGTTCATCTCACGTCACCCCCAAACTTTTCTTCAGTCGTGTCAATCCGTCCCGAATTCGGGACTTAACGGTCGGTAACCCGATGCCGAGGTATGTCGCTACCTCCGCGTAGGTCCGCCCGCCGTAGTAGGCGAGCGAGATCGCCTCGCGCTGGGTCTCGGTGAGGGTCGAGAGTCCGCGCTGGACGGCCTGTTGTTCTAGTCTGCGTTCCACCTCCTCGGTGACCTCGTCGAATTCGTGTCCGAGCACCCGGATCCCGTACGCGACCTCGCGCTGGGTGTGGGCTTGCTCGGCGCGAACCCGGTCGACCGCGCGCCGGTGTGCCAACGTCATCAGCCAGGTCACCGCCGACCCCTTGGCGGGGTCGAAACTCGTGGCGGTACGCCAGATCTGGAGATAGACCTCCTGAGTGGTCTCCTCCGCGTACCCGGGGTCGTGGAGCACCCGCAGGACCAGGCCGAAAACGCGCGCGGACGTTCGGTCGTACAGCTCGGCAAAGGCCTGCTGGTCGGACAGACCGCATCGTTCCAGCAGTGCAGCTAGCTCGACTCCTTCGGCCGCGCGTGCGGTAACCGCAGAATCCACGCTCGGTGGAAAGGCTTCGCTTCGGAACCCATTCTGTGTCATCGGTCACGAATGTAGCCCGAGGCTATGACCTCCCGCGACCGGGGGTGCCTTTTATTCGGGTGCCAGCTGTTTGCTAGAGATTCGGCGCGCCACGGCCAGCGGATTGGAACAGATTTGCCAACCCGGCCAGACGGACGCGGTTGACCTCAGACGGCCATCCGTCGCCGGTTGCGGCGGGCGTGCATCTCGCGTTCGGTCTCGGACATGCCGCCCCAGATGCCATAGGGCTCGCTGACCTTGAGGGCATGGGTGCGGCACTGCATCAGCACGGGGCAGGCCCGGCAGATCTCCTTGGCGCGCATCTCGCGCGCCGTGCGGGCGCGGCCGCGTTCGCCGTCGGGGTGGAAGAAGACCGCGGAGTCCTGACCGCGGCACGAGCCACGCATCTGCCAGTCCCAGACATCGGCGTTCGGTCCGGGGAGGTGGGTGGGCATGGGCATGTGAACTCCTTGAGGCGCGAGCTCGTCAGCGTTGTCGAGCGAGTGGTGCGGCAGGTCTTCGCGCCACCCGATGGGGGTGGCCGGCTCGACGGTGCCTGACGGTGCCGCTCGGAGGTCGCTGCGATTTCGCGCGGCGCCAACCGTGGCGATGAGCTACGTTAGGTGCAGGCGGGAATTTCCGTCAATAGTTCGGCGCATGAGTTCAGTAAATCTGCAACGCTGAAATTTAACCTACTCACTATTTACATTTCACACCCGATCCCTCCATACTGTTTGGTTGGCTATGGATCGGGTGTCTTCGCGTCTCCTAGGCATCCCATATTTTCCCAGGTCGCGCCGGTCGGGGCCTGGTTCGTGCCGGTGACGGCCAGGGTGGCCGGGTGTGCTGGATCACAACGGCCTCCGCCGCCGGACTGCGTGCAGATGGCGAAAACGGGGCGTGAAGGTTAATTGCGCGAAACGCATGTGAATTCGAGACTTTCCGGTAGTGGCATCGGGGAGCGGAGATTTACCTGATGGCAACATCGACACTCGAGAGAAATGCTGATTGTTTGCTGATTGCCCCTCGTTGATCCATAACATGGGAGCTGCCCGGGGCGGGTGGCGGCTAGAGTCTCGTCGTGCAGACAACGGCCTCACCCGCGGATATCGGTTCCGAAATACTCGTTTCGACTGCTTTCGGGCGCACTCCCGGCCTGGCCGCTACGGAGTTGCCGGAGCCGGCGGACCCGTTGTCGCGGTGGTACCGCGCGGTCGCGCTCGGCGGACAGGGCCGCTATGCCGCCGCCCGTGCTGACCTGCTGATATCGGCCAGAACCTCGACCGATCCCGGCCTGAAATCCCTCGTCGAGAGCACCCGTGGATCGCTACTGCGTCAGCTCGGCGATCACGCGGGTGCGGCAGCGTTCGACGGTCGCGCCGCGGCGATCGCGCTCGGCGCCACCGGAGCGTCCCGCGCCGAGGCGCTCGCCGATGCGTATACGGGCCTGGCCGCCGATGCCCTCGGCACCGGTCGGCTCGCGCTGGCCCGCACACTGCTCGGCCGGGTACGGCCACTGCTCGACGCGGCACCTCCGCGCGCCGAGGTGCGCTGGCACTGGGTGCGCGCCGAGACCGCGCTCGCCGGCGGTGAAGCGGACGAAGCGCTGCGCGACGCGGTCGCGGCGGCCGAACTCGCCGCGGCGCTGCCCTCTGTGCGTCACCAGGTGAAATCGGCACTGCTCGTGGCGGCCGCGACCGCAGCGACCGGCGACCTCGCCGGGTCCGCTGAACTGGCCGTGCGAGTCGACGCGGACTGCCGCGAAAACGGCCTTCTCCCACTGCGATGGGCCACCGCGATGCTGCGCTCGGGAGTCGCCGAACCGGCTCTGGCGCGCGACGCGGCGGGCGAAGCCGCAGATCATGGCGCCCGTCTACGGGCCTGGGGTGGGGACATCGCCCCGCTGGGTGCCTGATTCGCTCCAGATGATCTTTCTGAGAGCTCGGTTAGAAGCGACCACGCCCGCTGGCGGCCGATCCGGGGGTCGCTATTGTTAGTCCCGTTCCGCCTTTTCGGTGGAAGCTCGGTCACATTCGACCGCGCCACTCGTAACGCCAGGAAAATCTCTGACGATGACGCATATGGGCGAAGAGTTGGACCTCGCCGTCGCTGCGGCTGCGCAGGGCGACAGGACCGCTTTAGCTCGGGTATTGGAACTGGTCCGTCCCTTGGTAGTTCGCTACTGCAGGGCACGGATCGGAGCCGCGGAGCGCGGACAGCTCTCCGCGGACGATGTTGCGCAAGAGGTCTGTTTGGCTGTGATGACCGCCCTGCCCCGCTATCAGGATCAGGGTCGGCCCTTCATGGCCTTCGTGTACGGAATCGCTTCGCACAAGGTCGCCGACGCCCATCGCAACGCCGCCCGTAACAAGGCGGAGGCGATGGCCGAAGTACCAGATGTCATATCCACCGACCACGGGCCGGAACAGCGGGCTCTCGACTCGGAGACGAGCAGGCAGATGAACACTCTGCTGGCAACGCTCCCCGAGAAGCATCGAGAGATCCTGATCCTGCGTTTGGTCATGGGTCTGTCAGCAGAGGAAACCGCAGTCGCCGTGGGCAGCACGGCGGGGGCGATACGGGTTGCCCAGCACAGGGCACTCGCGAAACTGAAGTCACAAGTGGCGAGGGCAGGTGAAATGTATGGCTAGGGATGGCGAGCGCGGTCTTGGCGACCGGAAAGTTTGGCAGCGTGGATCGCACGACAGCGGTCCCTACGCCGCCGAGGACACCGGTGACTCCGGACCGGTCGACATCGCGGCGGTGCGCAGCGATGACGCGCTGATCGACGCGATCGCAAGCGACGGTCCGGTTCGTACCGACAGTCCCGAAGAGTTCCAGCTGGCGTCGTTACTCGCGGATTGGCGGGCCGACCTTCTGGCCGAGCCGATGCCCGCGGGTCCTGATCTGGACACCGTCTTCGCGGCGGTCAATCAGGAGATCGGCGCTCGGCAGGTTCGAGTCGGAGCTTCCTCGCGCGGACGTCTGCGACTGGTCCGCCCGATTTTCGGGGCAGCAGCGGCATTGTCGCTGGTGTTCGGCGGTATCACGGCCTTCGCTTACAGCGCGGCCCCCGGCGATCCGCTGTGGCGGGTCAAGGAGGTCGTGTTCAGCGAGCAGGCGCAGTCCACCGTCGTACAGTACGCCGACGAAGATCTGCTGGCCGCGCAGAATCTGCTCACCTCGGGCAATCCGGAACAGGCGAAGGCCAGGCTGGAACAGGCTTCAGCCAACGCAGGCCAGGTCGACGATCCGGCCAAGCGTGAGGATCTGATCGCGCGCTGGAACCTGTTGCGAGATCAGCTGATCAAGGTCGCCCCGGAGATCGGCGCGCAACTGCCGCCGACCACCACCGCGCCGGCCAAGCCGAGCTCGCCCGTCCAGGTCCCGCCGACGACGAATCCGGGCACCACCGCGCCGGTGGCGCCGACCGGTCCGGGAGCGGGTACCACCGATCCGTCGACCCCACCGCCGGTCATCATGCAGACCCCGGGCCCGGGCCCGGAAACCAAGCCGCTGGTTCCCGTCGAGCCGACGCAGCCGCCGGTCGAGCCGACACAGCCGCCGGTGACTCCGCCGGTGACTGTCGACCCGACCACACCGCCGACCACCATCGTCGAATCACCGCCGGTCGTCACTGTGCCGACGGTGGTCCCGACGTCCGCACCGCTGCCGAGCTTGCCACCTACGCAGCAGGTGCCTCCGCCGGCGACCATCCTGCAGTCGCCGCCCGCGGTGCCCTCGCCGTAGCAGCACGATGAATTGAACAAAGAACGAAGGCCCCGAACAGGTTCGGGGCCTTCGTCTTGTGCTGGGGGAATTTCCGGTGCGGGCCTGCGTAGTCCCCCACGCACGCGTGACCGAGAGTGGGGGAGGGCAGGCGCCGCGACGGACTCAGCTGCGCCGAGTCGCCGGAGAGCTCAGTTGTCGAACCCGTCGAAACCGTCGCCGTGGAACGCCTCGTTCATCGACGCGTCCGCGTAGCCGCGGCAGTAGTCCCACGTGACGTAGGCCTCGGGGGTGGGGTCGTAGGCGGGTTCGTGTGGACGGACGGTGCCGTCGACCAGTAGCTGTAGGAGGTTCGCCCGCAGCATGTCCCAGTCGTGGTAGTGATCTTGCCGACAATCCTCACAGCTGACGACCAGACCGCGGATACCGCGATGGGCCAGCAGGGCTTCGTATACGGCGAGGTCTGCGAGATCTTCCTCGACCGCGAGGCGCTCATGAGGATCCAACGGCTCACCGGGCTCGATCGCATCGAGCGCGGCGGACGGGTCGGAGGGGTCTCCGGCGAAGGGATCCGGCGGCAGGCCAGGTGGTAGATGGTCACGCACATCCCCACGGTACGCAGTACTTGGTGCATCGCGCCAGCGATGCACCGGGCAAGTTTTGCGGAAGGGCTCACTTCACAGGCGTCTCCGGGCGCCGGATACCATGGAATACAGGCGTCGGCGACTTTGTTCCAGCCGACCATCCGAAAGCTTTTTTCCGCTCGAGCACCGACGCACCGTGTCTACCGCGTCGGTAGCTATGACGACCAGGAGGGGTCGATCCGAATGAGTAATCCCGTGTCGGGCGAACGAATCGCGGTGCGCCCTCCTACGGGGGGCGACGATCCGACCAAGATCGCCATGCTCGGCCTCACGTTCGACGACGTGCTGTTGCTGCCTGCCGCCTCGGATCTCATCCCCAGCTCGGTCGAGACGTCCAGCAAGCTGACCAGGGACATCACCCTGCGCACGCCGCTGGTGAGCTCGGCCATGGACACCGTCACCGAGGCGCGCATGGCCATCGCCATGGCGCGTGCGGGCGGTATGGGCGTGCTGCACCGCAACCTCTCGGCCGCCGATCAGGCCGCCCAGGTGGAGACGGTGAAGCGCTCCGAGGCGGGCATGGTGACCGACCCGGTCACCTGTCGTCCCACCGATACCCTCGCCGAGGTCGACGCCATGTGCGCCCGCTTCCGCATCTCGGGTCTGCCGGTGGTGGACGAGACCGGTGCGCTGGTGGGCATCATCACCAACCGTGACATGCGCTTCGAGGTCGATCAGGACCGTCGGGTGGACGAGGTGATGACCAAGGCGCCGCTGATCACCGCTCGTGAGGGTGTCACCGCCGAGGCCGCGCTGGGTCTGCTGCGTCGCCACAAGATCGAGAAGCTGCCGATCGTCGACGGCAACGGCCGCCTGCGCGGGCTGATCACGGTCAAGGACTTCGTCAAGACCGATCAGTACCCCAACGCCACCAAGGACCGCGACGGCCGCCTGCTGGTCGGCGCCGCGATCGGTGTCGGCGAGGATTCCTGGTCGCGGGCCATGACGCTGGCCGACGCCGGGGTCGACGTGCTGATCGTCGATACCGCGCACGGCCACCAGTCGCAGGTGCTGCAGATGGTCGCCAAGGTCAAGGCCGAGGTCGGTGACCGGATCCAGATCGTCGGCGGCAATGTCGCCACGCGCGCCGGTGCCGCCGCGCTCGTCGAGGCGGGCGTCGACGCGGTGAAGGTGGGTGTGGGCCCCGGCTCCATCTGCACCACCCGCGTGGTCGCCGGTGTCGGCGCGCCGCAGATCACCGCGATCCTCGAAGCCGTCGCCGCGTGCAAGGCCGCCGGCGTGCCGGTGATCGCCGACGGTGGCGTGCAGTACTCCGGCGACGTCGCCAAGGCGATCGCCGCGGGCGCGTCCACGGTGATGCTCGGCTCGCTGCTCGCGGGTACCGCCGAGTCGCCCGGTGAGCTGATCCTGGTCAACGGCAAGCAGTTCAAGAGCTACCGCGGCATGGGCTCGCTCGGTGCCATGCAGGGCCGTGGCCAGGCCAAGTCCTACTCCAAGGACCGCTACTTCCAGGACGACGTGCTCGCCGAGGACAAGCTGGTCCCCGAGGGCATCGAAGGCCGCGTTCCGTTCCGCGGCCCGGTCAACCAGGTGATCCACCAGCTCGTCGGCGGCCTGCGTGCCGCGATGGGCTACACCGGTTCGCAGAACATCGAGCACCTCCAGGGCGCGCAGTTCGTGCAGATCACCGCGGCGGGCCTCAAGGAGAGCCACCCGCACGACATCACGATGACCGTCGAGGCCCCGAACTACACCGGGCGCGGCTGAGTACAATAGATGCGTTTGTGCGCCGGGAGGTACGCTCCCGGCGCACAAGGGCAATGCAAGCAGGCTCCGAGTCCGCCGCCTACCGGCGCTCCCGGCCCCGCACGACCCGACCTCGAGGAGGGTCCGCCGCACAGCGGCGGTTCGCGGCCGGGTCGCCGGTCAGGCGCCGCCGCGTAGGCGACGAAGGAGCAAGCGGCGGTGCCTGAC
>NZ_JBHUYK010000029.1:0-82603 GCF_042668615.1 Nocardia sp. NPDC057272
GCGCGGTGGCCCCACCTTTTTGGGGCGGGCCGCGTCAGCCCCCGCCCCAACACTTGGTTTATTGGGTGTGCCTCGCCCGGGGGGGGGCGGGGGGCGCCCGCGGGTCCCGGGGCCCCCGCCCCCTGTCGAGTCGCTCGCTGCCTACCGCGGCAGGGGCTGACCGAGCAGAATGGTCTCCAGTAAACGGATCACCTTCTCCTGCGGACTGATTCCATGGTCGCCGAAGGTGCGTCCGAGGTCGACCACGAGGCTGAAGGCCGCGTGCACGAGGATCCGGGCTTCGCCGATGGACAGGTCCGGCCTCGCTTCCACCACCAACTTCGCCCATTCGGTGATGATCAGCTGCTGTAGATGGCGCAGGGTCACCTGATCGGGTTGGTCTACATGGCTGAACTCGGCGTAGTAGACGAAGGTCAGCGCGCGCTCGGCGAACGAACCGGAGACATAGAGTTCGATCAGGGTGCCGAGTGCTTCGGCGGGAGTGTCCGCGGCGGCTGTCGCGGGCGCGATCGCTCCCGATACCCGGTCGGCGGCGCGCCGGAATGCGGCGACCAACAGGTCGCTCTTGCTGCGGTAGTAGCGGTACACCGCCGAGGCGGCCGACAGATCCGCGGCGGCGGCGATATCTTCCATGCTGACATTCGGATAGCCGCGCTCGTGGAACAGCTCGACGGCCTTGCCCAGCAGCAGATCGTGCTTGAACGGCTGCGGTTGCTCGCCCCTCGAACCGGCGGTCTTCGTGCTGTCGAGTCCGCTGAGGTCAGCGTCGATCAACGTCCAGCTGGTCGCATGGAGCAGCCGGGCGAGGGCCTTGACCGGAACGGTGGCGTGGTGGTCGCCGATGCTGCTCACCACGGCAAAGATCGAGACCGCGCGAACCGCCCGGTCTCGACCGTCCAACTCGGGTCGTACCTCGCCGATCAGTTTGCGCAGCGTCGCGATAGCCGCGGCGAATTGATCGGTGAACTCCTGAAGATCGGCCGGCTCGAGATAACGGCGCTCCCAGCGAGCCAGCGCCACGGTCGGCCGATTGGCGATGGTCAAGCCGATGATGGCGTCGAGCACATGGTCGACGCGCCGGCGTGGCTCCCAGTCGGCGGCCTCGGCGGGCAGCTCGACCGCGCCGACAGCTATTCCGGACAATCGCAGAAGTTCCTCCCGGAACAGTGCGTACTTGCTCGGAAAGTGCCGATACAGCGCGGTGGAACTGATATCGAGGCGCCGCGCGATGTCGTCCATGCTGACACCGTGGTATCCGTGCGCGCCGAAGGCAGCGGCCGATTCTGCCGCGATCTGGGCACGACGATTCTTCGGCCTGCGCCGGACTTGGCGAGTCGGCGCATCCGCGGGGGATTCGTCTGCCTGGCTGCTCGTCGTCTTACCCTTTGTTCCGCGCGGGGACAGTGAGTTCCCGATGATCTTGCCTGTCATGCTATCGCCTGGTGGCGCGAGGTCGATCCGCCGGACCGCGTCATTGGGCGGGAGGCGAGGTCAACGGGGAGTTCACCTTCTCGACGAGCCAGCGGCCGTCGTCATTGTTCAGGTTGAACACCATCGACAGCTGACTCGGCTTGGGTTTGTGCTCGGTACCCAGGCTCGAGATGGTCGTTCCGATCACCACGATCGCCTCGGCGGAGTTCTCGTCGCCGGAGCGCAGCGCGCACTGGGTATCGGTCACCTTCGAGATGACCTCACCCTGGGTGAGTGCGTCGCGCAGCTCGGTGCTGGTGGATTCGAACTGCTTCTTCCAGTCACCCGTCGCGCCCGCGAGGACAGCCTTGAAGTAGGTGTCGAGGCTCTTGCTGTCGTATTCGGCCAGGGCGGGCGCGTAGTGGCACGCGGCCTCGCGGGCATGCTGCTGGGCCTCGAGCAGATCGGTGCTGTTCTTGTTCTCCACGAACAGCAACACCGAGGTCGCCACCGAAGCGCCGAGGACGATCGCGGTGGCACTGCGCAGGCCGAGAGTTTTGCGGTCCATCGCCCACCACTTGGCCTTGGTGGCCGTCTTCGCATCGACCGTGTCCGCGAGCCCTGCCGATGGTGCTGTGCTGGGGGATGTTTCGTCGTTGGTCATCGCTTTTCGTGCTCCTTATCGTGGTGCGGGCACCGAGGGCTGGGACAGTTCGTCACCGCTCACACCGGGCGGCGGTCCCGCACCGTTGTCGGGTCCGGCGGGACGTGGTGCGTTCGCCGACCCACGGACCTGCAGGGCGGGATTGTCGGTGACGCAGTAGTTGTAGAGCCGCACCCTGGTATCGGCGGTGGCCTTGGTGGGCAGGATCGGAACAGTGTCGTAGTCGCAGGTCGGTCGCGGCCACGGATCGACGAGTGTGAAGAAGGCGTTGTCGTGGGCGGGGACCCCGACCGCCTCGGAGAAGCGGCTCAACGTGGGAAACAGCAGCTCGATCGCGGGTTGACGCAATTTGGCCGCCCGGGTGATCGCGACGAAGTTCGTCACCAGGTCCGTGATCGGGTCGTGGGTGCGGGAGATGAAGCCCCCGAGGGTCGCCAGCTGGCCCGGCCCCTCTTGGAGCAGATGCCGTAATTCGGCGTCGGCGGCGGAGAACTGCTGGAACAGGGCGCTACCCGCGTGGGTGAGGGTGCCGAGGTCGGGTTGCGCGTGCGCGGTCGTCGAGGCGATGACCTCGAGATTGCGCAGCAGATGCTCGGTCTGCGGAAGCAGATCGGTGAGCCCCGCCATCGCACGACTGATCCCGGAGATCATGTTGCGCAAGCCATCCGGTCCGCCCGCGAGCGCTTTGTCGAGTTCGTTGACGATGACATTGAGGCGGTCGGGGTTCAATCCGCCGACCAGGCCCGTCATGTTCGCCAGCACCGACTGCACCTGCACCGGCACGGCGGTGTCCGCCCGGGCGATGACGGAGCCGTCGCGCAGATACGGTCCGGTGTCGGTGTCGGGGCGGAAATCCAGGTACTGCTCACCCGCGGCCGACAATCGGGCGACGGCGACTGTGCCGCCGACCGGAATCCGGGTGCCCTCCTCGATCTCGGCTACCGCCGCGACCCCGTCGCCTGCGACCCGCACGTCGTCGACCCGGCCGACCCGAACACCACGGAATGTCACGTCGCTGCCCGCGGTGAGTCCACCCGAGATGGCCAGTTCGACGGTGACGACATAGCGCGTACTCGTCGGGTCGATCCGCAGGACCGCACCGCCCAGGTACAGGCTGCCCAGCACCAGGACGACGACCAGACCGGCATTGGCGACCGCGACGCGACGGCGAACCAGCCACTGCCACAACGGTGAATTCATCGGGGCCCCTCGTGGGTCGGCTGCTGCGGTGTGCTGTTGAGGCGGCCGGTCACCTTGGCGATCACGTCGGTGATGCTGCCGATGAACGCCGGCACATCGGTGCTGTCGGGCCAGCGGCTGCCTGCCGGATCGGTGATCGCACCGATGTCGAGGTAGGACAGGATCGCTCCGACGGCCAGGGTCGGTCCCTGCATACTGTCCATGACCGAGGGATAGACCTGATGGAAGCCCTCGAGCGTGCCGGTGAGGTCATCGCCCATCTGTGCGAATCCGGACATCAGATTCTGGATGCTCTGGAACAGGCTGACGAACTGCGGCCCGTTCGTGGTGCTGAAGTCGCCGAGGGCGTCCATGGTCACCGCCACCTTGTTGATCAGGTCGACGATGGCCTGGTTGTTCTCGGCGAACAGCCCGATCAATTGCGGGAAGCTGTCGGCTGCGGCGCCGAGTTCGGTTTTGCGCCGAGCCAATTCGCCGGTCAGTACCGACAACCCGGTGAGTGTCGCGTCGAGGTCGCCGGTCCGTGCGTTGAGCGCGGTGATGACCGAGGTCATCTCCCCGATCAGGTGCTGCAGTTGGGGCGCCTTGCCCGCGAAGATGGAATTGAGCTCGGAGGTGACTTCGGCTGCCTGATTGAGTCCGCCGCCGTTGATCAGCATCGACACCGACATCATCAACTGCTCGACCGAGGCGGCCGACGCGGTGTGCTCGGCGCCGATGGTCGCGCCCTCGCGCAGCGGTGGTCCGGCGGCCTCGGCGCTGGGCAGGGTCATGGCGACGAAGATGTCACCGAGCGGGGTCGCCTGGCGCAGCTCCACGGTGGTGCCCTGCGGCAGCTGGATGTCGGTGCGGATCAGCATCTCGACATCGGCGAGGAACGCGGTCGTCGAAATTCCGGTGACGACACCGATATCGGTGCCGCCGATCTTCACGTGCGCGCGATCGGGCAGATTGAGCGCGTCGCGGAATGTGGCGTGCAAGGTATAGCCGGGCCCGCCGATGCCCGGTTCGGGCATCGGCAGCTCGGCCACGGTCATCGAACAGCCGCTGCTCGATGCGGCCACGGCGGCGGCGCAGAAGGCCGCGGCCAAGGTGGTGCGCAGAGTCATTTCGTCAGTCCCAACAGCGCGGCGGTCAGCCCGAAGTCCGGGCCCATATCGGAGATCTTGCCGGTGCGGCAGCCGTCCAGGCGCATCTGCACGCGCTCGCAGAACAGCGAGACCACCTCGCTGTCGAGCACGATCTTGTCGAGCAGACCGTGCAGGCGCAGCGCCTGGTGTTCTCGGCTGATCGCATTGTCGAAGTTCTGGAACATCAGCGGACCGACGTCGATGATCTCGGTCAGATTGCGGGCATTGGCCCGCATCTGGGCGGCGATCGCGACGAACTTGGTGAGCGCGCCCGCGAGCTGATCCTGGTTCTGGCCGACCACCGAGGAGGTATTGGTGATGAAGTCGTCGAGCTGGGTCAGCACCGCCTGCAGACCGGGGGACTGCTGCCCGAACAACGCGACCAATTCGGTGATGCGACCGCTGAAATCGCGGACGGTCTGATCGTTGTCGGCGACGATCTGGGTGATCTCGCCGAGCTCGATGATGGTGTTGGCGATCTGATCCTTGTTGGCGAAAGTCAGCTCGAAGGCCGCCGACAGTTCGTCGAGCGTTTCGCGCAACCGGTCGCCGTTGCCGTCGAGCAGTGGGAAGAGCACTCGGCTTGCCATGGGCCCGCTCTGGCTGTCGCCCTTGAGCGCCTCGCCCAGCTGATCGAAGTTGGCCAGGATCCGGTCCAGCTCGACCGGTGTCCTGGTGCGCTCCAGCGGAAGATGCGCGCCGTCGGCCAGTTCGGGCCCTGAGCCGGTGTAGGCCGGGGCGAGCTCGACATGGCGGTTGGTGATCAGCTGCGGCGACACCAGCGCCGCCATCGCTTCGGCGGGAATGCGCACGTCGCGGTCGACCGACATCACCACCTCGACGTAGCGGCCGCGCGGCGTCACCGAATCGACGACACCGACCGGCACCCCGAGTACCGAGACCTCGTTGCCCGCATACAGTCCGGCGACGTTCTCGAAGTCGGCGCTGATGCGCTTCTGCTCGCCGAGCACCTGGTTACCCAGTCCGCTCAGGCTGTCGGGCAGCAGGGCGCAGCCCGAGGCGAGTGTCGCGGCCAAGCAGAGCGCCGCCAGCTTGCTCCTGCGTTCGGTCCTCATCAGTTGCACCCCTGTACGGCCTGTGCGAAGCAAAGCCAGTTGTCCGGAAGGATCCACGGTGCCCAGATCTCGCCGTAGGGACCGTTGCCGAGCAGATTGTTGAACTGGCGCAACGTGACCGGGGCATACTCGTAGATCCGGTCCAGGTTCTCCTTGTTCTTGGTCAGGCCGTCGGCCATCGTGTTGAGATTCGCGATCAGCGGTCCGAGTTCACCGTTGTTCTCGATGCCCATGTCCTGCAGCAGCCTCGACATGTCGGCGACGTTGTCGAGCAGCTGGGTGAGCAGGGTCTGGCGCTTCTGCACCGCGGCCCCGATCGCTTCGCCCCTGGTGAGCAACACCAACACACTGTTGCGGTTGTCCGAGACCAGTTGGGAGACCTGATCCATACTCTTGAGCAGGGTGTCGACCTCGTCGCGCCTGCTGTTGATCACCTGGGCGAGCGAGCCGATACTGTCGAGGGCCTGCACCGCCATGGCGGGTGAATCGCCCAGCTGGGCGCTGAACACATCGAGTGCGGTGCGCAGCTTGTTCGGGTCGATCCGTTCGATCCGCTCGAACGAGGAGGTGTACTTCGGGTCCTGGATGACCTTGCTCAGGTTGTACGGCACCTCGGTGTTGTCGAGCCGGATCCGGTTGTCGGGGAGCTCTTTTCCGTCGCCGGGCCGCAGCACGATGTGCAGCCTGCCGAGGATGGTCGACATCTTGATCGCGGCGTGGGCGTTGGCGCCGAGGCGGATGTCCTTGCGGATCCGCAGTGCCACCTCCACCCGATCGTTGACCAGTTTCACTGCCTGGACCTCACCGACCTCGATGCCGGAGACATCGACCGTCGCACCGGGCCGAAGGCCCGCGGCCTGGGCGAACTCGGCGTGAACGGTCTTGTCGCCGAGCCGAACCTGGGTGAGCAGATTCGAACCGCCGAGCAACACCAGCACCGCGAGGGCAGCGATCAGGCCGAGCCGCAGGTGCCGGTTGTGTCGCAGAAATGCTGGAACGCGTGGCTTGATCATCGGCACACTTCCGATTGTGAGGTGCCGCCGACCTGCGAGAACAAGCCCTCGGGCAGGAGAACGCCCCACAGCGAGACGTCGAGGCGGCAGATGTAGGCATTGCCGTAGGTGCCGTATTGGGTGAACCGGGCGACGCCGTTGAGGAAGTCCGGGAATTCGACCGCAGCGCGATCGAGTGCGGCGCCGTTGTAGAGCAGCATCATCACGCCTGTCGTCGCGTTGCGTTGCGCGTCGGCCATACCGGGCTTGACCTGCTCGATGAGCGAGACCAGCCCGTTCGTCGCCCCCGCCACCCGTTCGACCGAACTCTTCAACGCTTCGCCCTCGGTGTAGAGCCCTTCCATCAAACTGCGAGTCTGCGTGATCAGGGTCTCCAGCTCGTCGCTGCGGTTGGCCAGCCCGGCCATCACCGAGCTGAGATTGCTCAGGACATCGCCGATGATCTGATCGCGTTCACCGAAGGTGCTGGCCAGCTGGGCGGCCTGAGTGATCAGCGCAGCCAACGACACCTCGTTGCCTTGCAGTGCCTGGATGAGGGTCTCCGACAGCGAATTGATCTGGTCGGGTTGCAGCACGCTGAACAGCGGCTCGAATCCGGACAGCAGCGCCGAGACATCGAACGAAGGCTCGGTCCGCTCGAGCGGGATCTGCGAGCCGGCGGGGACAACGGTGCCCTCGCCGGTGCCCGGCGCCAACGCCAGGTAGCGCTGACCGATCAGATTCTGGTATCGCACCAGGGCTTTGGTGGTGTCGGTCAGGTGCTGGCGCGACTCGATCCGGAAGTCGACCTTGGCGATGTAGTTGTCGGTGAAGTCGATCTTGTCGATCCGGCCGACCCGTACACCCGCCATCCGGACGTCGTCGCCGATGCGCAATCCCAGAACATCGGTGAAGACCGCCGAGTAGCTCGTCGTATTGCCGGGGACACTGCGTTGCAGGGTCGACCAGATCGTGTAGGTGAGCAACGTCGCCAGGACGGCGAAGAAGCTGAACCCGAGGAGTGCTTTGGTGGATTTCACTGTTGGACACCACCTTCGGTGTCGGGGACGATGGGAATGTTGCCCAGGATCGACCCGAGCAGCAGCAGCTGGCTGAACGTCGGTTTACCGCCGACCAGTGCCGACACCGCGGCGATGCCGCTCAGCCGGGGCTGCGCCGCCGGGGTGGCGGCGGGCGCGGGATCGTGGGATGCGGCGGGTGCGGTGATCCCCGGGATGGCGGGCAGTCCCGGGATAGCGGGTAGACCCGGGATCGTCGGCAGGCCGGGAACCGTCGGCACGGTGATGCTCGGCAGCGCCGGCAGACCGGGAATCGGCAGTACCGGTGCCGGTCCGGCGGATTCGAGCCGCTTGGGCAGCATCTGCGCCGGATACTCCTGTGGCGGTGCGACTTCGGGCACGGACGGTCCGCCGCATCGGGGCCCGGCCATCTCGCCGTAGTGCGGGCAGTCCTTGGCGGTGTACTGCTGGAACGGTGTGAACGTCACGTCCATGCGCCAGGTCATCTGTTTGCGTGGGCCGAAGTTGAACACCTGCTGCAACCTGCGGAACGACGTGTTGAGGTTGGCCGCCGTCGACTGCAGCGCGCCGGGATCTTTGGCGATGCCACCGAGCACCTGGTCCAGGCCCGAGACCAATTCCTTGCCCGAGTCGGGATTCGCGGCGAACAGGGCGTTGACCGATTCGATGGTGGAATTGCCCTGGGTGAGCAGCTCCACCAATTGGGTGCGGTGCTCGTTGAGCGTGCGCGCAGAGGTCACCGAATCGGCCAGCACCCCGACCAGCTCCGGTGCCGACTGGCTCAGTGCCGTTGCCGCTTGACCGAAATTGCCGAGCAGGTGGCCGATTTCGGGGATCTGGTGGACCGTGGTGAGCCAGGTATCCAGGCGCTCCACCGTGGAACCCGGCACCCGGCTGCTCGGGTCGAGCGCGGCGGACAGGGTGGCCAGCACCCGGCCGAGCTTCTCGGGCTGGATGGTGGTGAGCACATCGCGCAGGGTGTTGAGGGTGGACTGCAGCTGAATCGTGGCGGCGCTGGTGTCCTCGCGGATGGTCGCGCCCTCGCGCAGCCCCTCGGCGGTCCCCCCGTTGTCCACGAGCTGGAGCGAGGAGACGCCGAAGATGTTGTCGGGTACGACGCGCACGGTGACCGTGTTCGGAATCGTCTGCGCGAGGCCTGGTTTCAGCTCCAGTGTGGCGTGCTGGCGTTCGCCCTTGGCGACCATCTCCACCGAGCCGACCGAGCCGACCAACATGCCGCGGTACTTCACGTCGGCACGCTGGGGTAGCCCGTCGCCGGTGCTGGTGAGGTCGGCACCGACCACCACCGTGTCCTCGAACTCGCCGTTGTAGCGCAGTGCGAGCAGATACAGAGCGACCGTGAACGCGGTGATCACCGCCAGTCCCGCGAGCGTGAGCTGCAGGGGTTTGGGGCCGCGGCCGCTGAGATCGAGAATCATTCGATCGACCTATCCCGAGATCCGGAATCCGGGGTCGATGCCCCAGATCGCAAGGGTGAGAAACAGATTGGTGAAGACCATGACGACGATGACCATCTTGATGGCCCGGCCCGCCGCGACCCCGACACCTTCGGGCCCCCCGGAGGCTACGAAGCCGTAGTAGCACTGGATGAACGCCGCGATGAGGACGAACACCACTACTTTGAAAATCGAATAGAACACGTCCCCGCCCAGCAGGAACTGGAAGAAGTAGTGGTCATAGGTGCCCGCGGTCGTACCGCCGAGGAACAGCACCGACAGCTTGGTCGCTATGTAGGCGACCGCGAGGCCGAGGGTGTAGAGGGGAATGATGGTGATCGTCGCCGCGATCATCCGGGTGGTCACCAGATAGGGCAGTGGCCGGATCGCGATGGATTCCAGGGCGTCGATCTCTTCGGAGATCCGCATCGAGCCGAGCTGCGCGGTGAATCGGCAGCCGGACTGGATAGCGAAGGCCAGCGTGCCCAGGATCGGCGCGATCTCACGGGTGGTGGCGAAGCCGGAGATGGCCCCGGTCAGCGGTCCCATGGTGAGCAGGTTCAACGCGGTGTAGGACTCGACTCCGACGGTGATACCGCCGAACGCGCACAGCACGATGACCACGCCCACTGTGCCACCGCCGACGATGAGCGAGCCGTTGCCCCAGCCGACATCGGCGACCAGGCGGGCGACTTCCTTGCGGTAGTGACGCAGCGTGAACGGGATGGCGATCAGGGCCTGGAAGAACACGATGGCCTGGTGGCCGAGGCGCTGATTGGCTTCGACAGGGATCTTGGCTGTCGCGCTGATCGCGCGGACCGGCCGCAGTGCGGGCGGGACGTACTCGGCGGCCATCTCACACCACCTTCGCGGGGAAGAAGCTGTTGTACAGCTGGGTGACGATGATGTTGGTGGCGAACAGCATCAGGGCGGAGGTGACCACCGCCGAGTTCACCGAATTCGCGACACCGCCGGGACCGCCCTTGGTGTGTAGTCCGATGTCGCAGGCGATGATCGCGGTGAGCGCACCGAAGATCGCCGCTTTGAACAGCGCGACCATCAGGTCGTTCGCGACCGCGAACGAGGCGAACGAGCTGATGAACGATCCCGGCGTGCCCTGCTGGGCGTAGACGTTGAACAGGTAGGCGGTGGCGAAGCCGACGAACACGATGAACCCGCACAGCAGCATGCTCACCAGTACCGCGGCAGCCAGTCGCGGGGCGACCAGCCGGCGCACCGGGTCGACGCCCATCACCTTCATCGCGTCGATCTCCTCCCTGATCGTGCGGGAGCCCAGATCGGCGCAGATGGCCGAGCCGACCGCGCCCGCGATCATCAGGGAGGTGACCAGTGGTGCGCCCTGGCGGATGATGCCGAGCCCGGCGACCGCGCCGATGAAGGTGGTGGCGCCGACTTGGTTGACCAGCGCGCCGACCTGGATCGAGACAACCACCGCGACCGGAATCGCGACGAACACGGTCGGCAAGGCCGAGACGTTGGCCATGAAGGCGCACTGTTTGATGAACTCCTGGAACGGAAAGCGCCGTTGCACAAGAGATAGGAACAATTGCGCGATCGTTGCCCGACCGAGGAGGACCTGCCTGCCGAGGGTCTCGAGCGACTGCTGGGGATGCCGTCGCCAGAGCCCGGTGGCACTGTCGACGAGCCGTCCGATCTCGGACGGTTCGGTGGCCGGTTGCGGCGTCACGCTGCACCGATCCTTTCTTGCTGCGGGGGAATGTGTTCCCGGCTGCTCAGAGCGAGCTCAGCCAGTGTTCGAGGAGGACGACGAGCGCGCCGACGGCCGCCAGGCACAAGGCGATGACGCAGAGCAGCGCGATCCACATACCCACTCGGAGAACAGGATTGACCTGTGTCCGCCCGCCGAGGATCTTGACGATGATCACGATGATGTCGATGACCCAGACCAGCGCCATCATCAGGTCATCGTCACATTCGCGAAGACGAGCACGGGCCAGCACACGATCGATCCGAGGAACGAGATGATCAGGTCGGCCCCGTGGAGGTCACGCAGATGGCTGGTGTGGGTGAGTGTCCAGATGACCCCGACCAGTCCGTACGGGATGCCGATGATGATGAGCGTGCCGAGAAATTCGGACACCTTCATCTCATAGCTGAGAAACCTGTCCAGCCGTCGCAACATGGTGGTACCGGTGTCCTTCCTCGGGACCTTGGACGACGTCGGGCCTGCCGACCGCCGTCGTTGGCGGTGCGATGTTGTTGTCGAGCGTTCTTCTAGGGGCGGACCCGAAGAGTGATCGCCATTTCCCCTGAGTCATGCGAGAAGCACTGAGACTTCTCCAGCTCGGGAGGGTCGACCTCGAAGAGCAAGTTACTACGCATTCTCGTCGTTGTGATGAGAATTACCGGTAACATATCTCATAGATTCGGGATTGCCTATAGGGCCCCGGATCGAGTGCCGTCGCAGTTTGCGCCCGTGCACCCTTCTCGTCCGGCCGTCGGTCGGTGGGTCGGCGTGAACCGGTGCGAGTGCGGGTCATCGCATCGGCACCGGACGCCGCTGAGGGGTGCGTGCCGGTGCCGATGCGGCCCGCGCATCATGCCCCCAACGCGTGATGCTGCGGAATGAACAGTAACATAAATTGGAATTTTGAGGGCTGGATAACAGGCGGATCGGCTAGCATCTGGCGGCGAGTGATAAGAATGCTAGTTAACTTACTCGATGGATGTCGCCGTGTGGTCGGCGACCGTGCAGGAGGTTCATGATGTCAGCTGTCATCGTCGATGTGGTTCGTACGCCGTCGGGTCGAGGCAAGTCCGGCGGCGGACTGTCGTCGGTGCATCCGGCCACCCTGCTGGCCGGTGTGCTCGCAGAGCTGGTCGCGCGCACCGGGATCGATCCGGCCCTCGTCGACGACGTGATCGGCGGCTGTGTCACCCAGAGCGGTGAACAGGCCAACAACATCACCAGGACGGCGGTGCTGGCGGCGGGCTTCCCGGAGTCGGTGCCTGCCACCACGGTTGATCGACAGTGCGGTTCGAGTCAGCAAGCCGTGCATTTCGCCGCCCAGGGTGTGCTCGCCGGCGCGTATGACGTGGCGATCGCCTGTGGCGTCGAGTCGATGAGCCGCGCGCCGATGTTCTCCAACACTCAGGGCAAGGACTCGCTGCGTGGCCCGCTCGCCGCTCGCTATCCGGCCGGCCTGATCGGGCAGGGGATCGCGGCCGAGATCATCGCGGCCCGTTGGAAACTGGATCGTGCGGTCCTCGACGAGTTCGCGGCCCGCTCACATCGACTGGCTGCCGCCACCGCGGCATCCGGCGGGTTCGATGCCGAGCTCGTTGCCGCGGGAGAACTCGTCGCCGACGAGACGATACGCACCGCAACCACTGTCGAAGGTTTGGCCGGCCTGCGCCCCGCCTTCACCGATCCCGCTCTCCTCGACCGGTTTCCGGAGATCAACTGGTCGGTGACCGCGGGCAACTCCTCGCCGCTCACCGACGGTGCGTCGGCCGCACTCATCATGAGCGAGGCGATGGCGGCGAAGCTGGGGTTGACCCCCCGCGCCCGCTTCCACTCCTTCGCTGTGGTCGGCGACGATCCGACGCTCATGCTCACTGCCGTGGTGCCCGCGACGCGCAAGGCGCTCGAGCGGGTCTCGCTCACCGTGGACGACATCGATACCTTCGAGGTGAACGAGGCGTTCGCGCCGGTCCCGCTCGTGTGGCAGCACGAGCTCGGCGCCGACCCGGCCAGGGTCAATCCGCGTGGCGGCGCTATCGCGCTCGGGCACCCGCTCGGAGGTTCCGGAACCCGGTTGCTCGCGACGATGGTCAACCATCTCGAACAGACCGGCGGTCGCTTCGGTCTCCAAACCATGTGCGAGGCAGGTGGTTTGGCCAACGCCACGATCATCGAACGCCTCTGAGACGAGCTGATGGACGCCCCCGCCGGACGCGATGTGCGGTCGGCGGGGGTGTCGAACTGCATCGCCGCGGTGGCCAGGCTGAGTTCGCGAGGTGTCGCGACTCGATGCCGGGCGAGCAGCCGGTCGCCGAGGTCGCGTGAAGGGTGGGGGCGCAAGACTCGCGGCAGTGGGGGCAAAGGGCCTGGACGTCCCACGCCGCGAGCCTTGCGCTCCGGGAGTGAACTCCCGGAATGCCACCTATCGGCGGCAGTCGTGTCCACCTGGCGCCGCAGTGCATGCCCGCTCCGAAGCTATTGGTGAATGGACATCAACTTAGTGATCGAGAAGGGCGATGTCAATCGGTTGTAAGCGCTGAGTCGAATCCGAACTTCCCCTCCTCGGTGCGTGGAATTGTCGGTAACATAATGAGTGTGCCGGGGTACCCTTGGCGCCGAACCGCGTTCGCGAGGTGCGTCGGGCTGCTGTGCATCGCCTCGACTGCTCGGTCGCGCGGTACATCTCTGGAAAAGGATGACGATGAGCACGGCAATCAGACCTGGCGAACCCAATTACGTCGACCCACATAGTGATTCCTACGTCGACGAAGGTGCCGGACCCGCGTGGCGCCGGTCGGCCACCCCAGCGGTGGAACCCGCCGCGACGGAGCGTGTGCTGACTCTCGATCGGGTTCGCCTCCATATTCCCGACACGCACCGGTCACCACGCAAACGGCCCACCCAGCTGGCCGATGCCTTGGACTTCTGGATGTTCGCGGGCGCGGCCGCGAACGTGGCGATGCAGTTCGCGCACCAGGGGGTCGCGGCGGGTGTGATGGAGAGTCCGGTCGAATCCGGTGCGCTCATGGTGCATCCGTGGAAGCGGCTGCGGACCACTTCTGCCTACCTCGCGGTGGCCGTTCTCGGGACCGACGAGGACAAGTCGGCCATGCGGGCGGCCGTCAATGTCGCGCACCGCCAGGTCAGATCGCGGCCGGATTCGAAGGTGAAATACAACGCCTTCGACCGGAACCTGCAGATGTATGTGGCCGCGGCGATCTACATCGGTTTCGAGGACACGCACCAACTGCTGTGCGGCAAGATGTCCGACGACGAACTCGAGGCGTTCTACCAGGGCTCCGACACCTTCGGCACCACGCTCCAGGTACACCCCGACATGTGGCCCAAGACGCGCGCCGAGTTCGACGACTACTGGCTCGAGGCCTGCAAGCAGGTGGTGTGCGACGACGAATTCCGCTCCTACATCGACGATCTGCTGCACCTGCGGATGATCCACTGGTCCATCCGGGTGATGTTCGGCAGCCTCCTGCGGTTCCTGACCGCCGGCTTTCTGCCCCCGCATTTCCGCGAGCAGATGGCGATTGAATGGAGCACCGCGGATCAACGCCGATTCGAGCACCTATTCCAGTTCGTCGGCTTCGTCAACCGATTCATCCCGAAGTTCATCAGGTTCGCCGGTACCAACGCGATGATGCGCGATG
Organism: Nocardia sp. NPDC057272; assembly: GCF_042668615.1. Lineage (NCBI taxonomy): Bacteria > Bacillati > Actinomycetota > Actinomycetes > Mycobacteriales > Nocardiaceae > Nocardia > Nocardia sp. NPDC057272. The sequence goes on from NZ_JBHUYK010000029.1 coordinate 14,358, forward strand.
TGCGCGGCCGCATCGCACGGCAGAAGTCGCTCATCTGATTCGGGAGCCGGTGGTGCCCAGGGCGGCGGCGGTGAGGCAGGCGAGGGCGGCGGTGATCCAGAGGGGAGTGTAGGAGCCGTTCAGGTCGCGGATCAGGCCACCCGTGAGGGCCATCGCGCCCGCGCCGAGTTGGTGGAAGACGCTGATCCAGCCGAACGTCAGGGCGCTGTCGGCGCCGAAATAATGCCGGCACAGGGTCAGTGTCGGTGGCACCGTCGCGACGTCGAGGATGCCGAACACCACGGCGAAGACGACGAGGTCGGGGGACCACCCGCTGGTGAACAGGATCGGGAGGAGGGCGAGGGACACACCGCGGCCGAGGAAGAACACGGCGAGGAGCAGTCGCGGTTCGATCCGGTCGGTGAGCCAGCCCGCGGACACGGTGCCGAGGATGTTGGCGACGCCGATGATCGCCAGCAGGCCCGACGCGGCGGTGGCGGCCATGCCGTGATCGTGCGCGGCGGGGGTGAAGTGACTCCACATCAGGCCGTTCGTGGTCGCCCCGCACAGTGCGAACATCGAGGCCAGCACCCAGAACCGGCGGTCGCGCAGGGCGCGGAGCAGGGCGGTGATCGTGCGGGAGAAGGGGTTGACTCGGCGATCGGTCCCGACGGGTTCGGTGTCGGGATTCGCGCCGTAGCGGACCGCACCGATTGCGGCGGGGCTCTCGCGCAGGAAGAGCAGTACGCCGAGCAAGGCCGCCGTCGCGAGAGCTCCGCAGGCGAGAACAGGCGCGCGCCAGTCGGCTCGCTCGAGCAACACGGATAGCAATGGCAGCATCGCGAACTGACCGAAAACGCTTGCCGCGGTCAGTAATCCAGTAGCAAGACCGATCTTGCGGTAGAACCAGCGGTTCGCCACCGTCGCGGCGAACACCGTCGTGATCGACCCGGTCCCGACCCCGATGGCGAAGCCGAACCACAGCACGAACCAGAAGACCGACGGAGTCCAGATCGCGGTGAGGACCGAACTCGCGATCAGCGCGAGCAGTGCGTACGACGTCACCCGGCGGATGCCGTAGCGGTCCATCATGGCCGCGGCGAACGGCCCGACCACCCCGTAGAGCACCATGTTCACCGCCACCGCGGCGCCGATGCCGGTGCGGCTCCACCCCTTCGTCTCGACCAGCGGTTCGGTGATCAGCCCCGCGATGGTGGCGAAACTCCCCGCCGCGACGAGCGCGAGGGCCGCCACGGCCACGATTGTCCACGCGGGATGAAAACGGGGCGCCCGCCCGATCGCGCGCTGCTCGATATCGACTGCGGAAATGCCCACCGGAATCCTTCGCGTTGCTCGACGTCCTTACCCTCGTTTCTAGCAATCAACGATCAGGATCGACAGTATGCACAATCTTGTCCATATGGACGGAATGGATACTATCGAGCGTATGGCAACCACGGATGAAGTCCGGGCGCCGATCGTACGAGCGATGCGGAGCTGCCCCGTCGAGGTGAGCATCGCCGTCCTCGGCGGCGCCTGGAAGATGACCATCGTCAAATACCTCCTCGACGAGCCCCTGCGCTACGGCGAACTACGCCGCAAGGTCGGCGAGGTAACCCCCCGCGTCCTCACCCGTCAACTCCGCGAACTGGAACAAGACGGCATCGTCAACAGACACTCCTTCGCCGAAGTCCCACCACGCGTGGAGTATTCGCTCACCCCGACCGGGCAGGCACTGCGCGGTTTCGTGTCCGAGCTGAACCGATGGGGCGCGGAATACGTCGAGAGTATTGCCCGTCCCGGCCGGTGAGCACTGACAGGATGGCGCTAGGTTGCAGACAACAGCAGTAGTGGGAGGTCTCTGTTTCTGAGATCCTCAGCAACGCTTCACAACTGGTCCGCGACCGCGTTGTCAGAGCTGAACCGGAAGGAGGACGGATGAGCGTTTCCTGGAAGGACGTCCAGGCGTTCCGTGGTCGAGGTGAAGTCGCGAACGCGCTCGCCAGTCGTGCGCAGGACGTCGATCGCTGGGCGGAATCCGAAGGCTACGAGGTGCGCGATGATGGCTCCATCCGTGACGTGTGGCGCGCGACCGGCCGGGACATCGAGCTGACCGGAGCGGAGTCGGTTCGCCGATACAAGGTGGTGTTCGACCTGCGATCCGCCATCGATGCGGTCCTCGCGGATGCGCAGCCTCACGAGTAGCGACCTCAGTACAGGTGAGGTCATGCAGATTTTCGGCGGTCGCGGCGTCGTCTGCGCGTGTCCGAGTACGTAGATCTTGCGTGCGGCGGCCGGCACACGGGCTGGTCGCCACAGGTGGTGGGCGCAGCGGGCTGCTGACTGATAGCGGGTCGTGAGGCAGAATGTGGACGTGAGCGTTATCAGTGGGACGAAGTTCGGGGCGGGTGTCGCGGCGCCTGTCTGCGGTTAGTTCGATGTCGGATCAGGACACAGGGCCAGGGGTCGCGCGCGGACCCGGCAACAGTCGATTCGATGCGGTGGAGCGGCTGCGTCAGAAGTTGGCAGAGACGAGGGCTGCCGAGACGGGTCCGCGCCAGGGTGAAGACTCGCCGTCGAACGTCGTGCGCCTGCCGAAGCCGCCGCGGCGACGTCAAGAGGATATCGGTGCAGCTCCGCGCTGGTCTCCGGTTCCCGATGGCGCCTACGATCCGGCGGCCACCCGCCCGGTGACCCGAGCGGAGTTGGAGCGCGAGTCGGGATCGTTGCCGGTCGACGATGTGACGCAGGCCGGCGCCGCGTCGGGCGGGAACGCCGAGCGCGATGCTAATCTCATCGATTTCGACGCGTCGCGCCGTAAACGTGTCGGCGGGGAAAACCGTCCCGGCGGCGGTCGGCGGATGGTGAGGCCGCGCAGGGTCGGCCCTCCCCGGAGCGATGGCGGTGACGCCGGTTCGTCGCGCCCGGACGAACCTGGCCGCTGAGTCGTTCAGGCGCGACCTGCTTCATTCGTTCATCGCGCCCCGGCATCATGGTGTGATGAGAATCAGCGTCACCGGGCACACGAACATCTCGGCCGAAACGGTCCCGCTCGTTCGTGCGGCCATCGCCGACCTGATCGCCGACACACCGGGTCTGGTCGGTATTTCGTGCCTTGCCCGCGGCGCGGACAGCGTATTCGCGGAAGTGGTTCTCGACGCGGGCGGGCAGCTCGAGGCGGTGGTGCCGTCGCGCGACTACCGGGAGTCGAAAGTGAAGCCGGACCACCTGGTGCAGTTCGACGGGCTCATCGAGCGGGCCACGACGGTTCGGGTCATGGACTTCGACCGTGCGGGCCGCGACGCGTATGAAGCCGCCAACGAGGTCCTGGTCAGTGAGGCCGACCGGATGATCGCGGTATGGGACGGGAAGGTCGGCGAGCGTGCCGGTACCGGGACCGTGGTCGCACTGGCGCGTGCGCGGGGCATTCCTGTCGATGTGGTGTGGCCGAACGGTGCTGTACGGGATCAGCCCGGTCCGCAGCAGTAGATGGTTCCACTGTCGTGGATGGCGCGGACGTCATCGAGGCGCGTCTGTGGGCGTGCCGAACCAGTGGGAGAGCTGGGTGTTCAGGTCCTGCTGGTGCTCTCCGATCCAGGCGACGTGCCCGTCGGGGCGTAGCAGCAGTGCTGGAACATCCAGTGCCGCAGTGGGATCCGCGATGATGTCGACCCGGTCGGACCAGCCGTCGACGCTCAGGCGTTCGGTGCGGTCCACGACCAGACCGCGGCCCTGACGAAGTCGGTCGTAGAGGTGGCCCTGCTTCAGGTCGAGGTCGGGCAGGCGGCGGCCGAGTAGATCGGGGCCTGGGCCGAAGTCGTAGCGGATGGCGGTCGCGGTGATCTTCTCGATCAGGTAGCGGTTCACCTCGTCGAAGCCCATCAGTTCGGTGAGCAGCCTGCGGACGGCCTGTGGGCCCGGCTCGGTGGATGCCAGTTCGACCTGGGCGCGAGTGTTGTCCAGCACGTCGGCGGCGACCGGATGACGTTCGGCCTGGTAGGTGTCCAGCAGTGTTTCGGGCGCCCAGCCGTGGATCTGCCCGGCCAATTTCCAGCCGAGGTTGACGGCGTCCTGAACGCCCAGATTCAGCCCCTGACCACCGGCGGGTGGGTGGATGTGCGCCGCATCGCCTGCCAGCAGCACCCGACCGACCCGATAGCGCTCGACCAACCGGGTGGCATCGCCGAAACGAGACAGCCAACGAGGGGAGTGCACGCCGAAATCGGTTCCGGCGATCGCGCGCAACTGCTGTTGGAAGTCCTCGAGCGTAGGCGGTTCCGTGCGATCCTCACGCACCCCCGCGGCGGGAACAACGACGCTGTAGACGCCCTCCCCGAAGGGCCTGAGACTGAATACCGCATGGGTCGCGCGGATTTCGGTCACCTTGGCGACGATCTCTTCCTGCGAGGCACCCACTCCCATCTCGCCCATCAACGTCTCGGTCCGGGCGGGCTCACCGGGGAAGCCGACACCGAGCAGTTTGCGCACCGTACTGCGCGCACCGTCACAGCCCACGAGATACCGCGACCGCACCCGCTCACCGTCGGCCAGCTCGACGGTCACGCCCTCGTCGTCCTGCTCGAAACCGACCACCGCGCAACCACTGCGGACCTGCGCACCCAGCTCGATCGCATGTTCTTCGAGTACATGATCGATGATCGGCTGCGGGATGCCCAGCTGATAGGCGTACGCGGAATCCAGCCCTGCGGGCGTAGGTGTGGCGATGGCGGCGAATACCCCGCCGACCGGACGCTGCCGTCCGCGTTCGAGAAGGCGATCCAGCAGCCCGCGCATCGCCATCAGCTCGAGACTGCGCACATGCAGACTGACCACCCGGACGAACGACGACACGGACTCGGGTTCCTTCTCCAGCACGAGAACCCGCACATCGTGCAACCGCAGTTCAGCGGCCAGCATCGCACCGGTCGGCCCACAGCCCGCAATGATCACATCGAACATGAACCACCCATTCGCCCGAATTCTCGCCTACCCCGTCGCCGCATCCCCGGCACCGCGCACGCATGCGTCGCGCTGATTCCGGATTTCCGCAGGTCCAGGCCTCGGCCGACAATTGTGCGGTACCCCCAGCGCTTGCCGCAAGCGATATATGCCAGAGCGCGAGGGTGTCTTGCCCGACCGATCTTTCGAAGGTGCCCGCTGGGAAGCTACTCGGCGTGTGCGTCATAGACGGCGCCGGCTCGGTCGATCTCGGCCATATGATCCTCGGCCCAGGTGCGCAGCGCCGCCAAGGGGACCTCCAGGGACAAGCCCAGTTCGGTGAGCCGATAGTGCACGCGTGGTGGCACCGTCGGCTCCACCCGGCGGGTGACGAGACCGTCCCGGGCCAGGTTGTGCAGGGTCACCGACAGCATCTTCTGGGATACACCGGGCATTCGCCGACGCAGCTCGGCGAACCGCACCTCACCCGGGGCGGCCTGTGCGAGGACCTTGACCGCCATCGACGTCCATTTCGTGCCGATGCGGTCGAGCAACTGACGTGTCGGACATTGCGCATCGAACAGGTCGCCGCGATCCGGTGTCTTCGCCTGCGCTGATCGAGTAGTCACCTGGACCTCACCACCTGTAGTCAACGTGCCGTCTTGGCAGCCTACCTTAGGTTACCTAGCGTTCCCTAGTAACCAATAGTTACTAATGGGAGGTCCCATGTCCCGCACGCCGCCGCTCCATGCCGCGCCTATCGAGCTGCGCCAGATCGAGACCAACGGCATCCGTGCCAATGTCGCCATCGCAGGCTCCGGCCCCGCAGTCGTTCTGCTGCACGGCTTTCCGCACACCTGGCGATTGTGGAGCGAGATCATCGGTCCGTTGTCCGCGCGGTACCGGGTGGTAGCCCCGGACCTACGCGGGTTCGGCGCCTCCAGCCGTGCGCCGGACGGCTACGACGCAGGCACACTGGCCGCCGATGTCACCGGGATCCTCGATGCCCTCGGCGAACCCACCGCGGCCGTGGTCGCGATCGATGCCGGCACCCCGGTCGCGGTCCTGCTCGCCCTGCGCCACCCCGACCGGGTGCGGCGGCTGGTGGTCATGGAAGCACTGCTGGGCAGGCTCCCCGGCGCCGAGGACTTCCTCGTCGCGGGTCCGCCGTGGTGGTTCGGATTCCATGCCGTCCCCGGTCTCGCCGAAACGGTCCTGCTCGGCCACGAGGCGCGGTACATCGAGTGGTTCCTCACCGCCGGCACCAGAGGCCGGGGCGTGCGGAAAGATATCCACGACGCGTTCGTCGATGCCTACACCGGAGATGACGCCCTACGCTGCGCCTTCTCCTATTACCGCGCACTGCCGACCAGCGCCCACCAGATCGATCACGCCGTGGCGACCGACCGGCTCACCACCCCCACCCTGGCGATCGGTGCCCACCCGGTCGGCGACGCGCTGGAGCGCCAGCTGCGCCCCATCGCCGCCGACCTCACCGGACACGTCATTCCGGATTGCGGTCACATCATCCCGTTGGACCGGCCGCAGGAACTGCTCAGCCTCATGATGCCCTTCCTCGCCGCCGAGCAACCCGCCTGAAGGCCAACGCCAGATGTCGTGCCGCTGTTCAGGTAGGTGGATGGTCGGATATTTGTCGTGCGACACCCCCGTCGACTTCCCGGCCACCGGATCACCGGTTCGGGTGTCGGGTCCTCTCGAATACATTACGCTCGCGGAGACGCAAAACTAGAACAGGTTCTCGGGGGTGGGGTGTTCGATGCGGGTAGCGCGGATCGCGGCATTGCGGGCGACGGTGAGCGGTGTGGTGTTCGCACTGGTAGCGGCGTGCGCGGGTGGGGCTACGGCAGTGCCGCTGCCGGAACAGGATTCGTTCTACGCCCAGCCCGAGGGGCTCGCCGACCTGGCCGACGGGACAGTGCTCTCGTCGCGGGTGATCGAGACGGAGTCGTTCGGGCAGCCGCTGCCGGCGGATGCGTGGCAGGTGCAGTACAAGACGATCGACAATCACGGGGCGCCGCGTGCCTATGTCGCGACAGTGCTTGTACCGCATCGGGAATGGGCCGGTGACGGCCCGCGTCCGCTGCTGTCGTATCAGGTCGCCGAAGACGGCGTCGGCGCGAGATGCGCACCGTCGTACGCGCTGCGTGGTGGGATCGACGGCGTCCCCAGCGGCGCATACGCCGAGACCGGCATGATTCGGTTTGCACTGCAACAAGGTTGGGCCCTGGTCGTACCGGACTATCAGGGGCCTGGCTCCGATTTGTTCGGTGCCGACGGGTATGTCCACGGCGTGCTGGACGGTATCCGCGCGGCCAGAGCGTTCGCACCCGCGGCTGTCGACCCCGCGGCGCCGATCGGCATGTGGGGATACTCCGGCGGTGCCCAGGCCACCGCTATTGCCGCGCAAGCGCACGCCACCTACGCCCCGGAACTGCGTTTGTCCGGTGTGGTGCTGGGTGGGATCGTCGCGGATCTGGAAGCCACCATGTCCGGCTTCAGCGGTGGAATCGCCGGTGGGGCGGTTGTGGTCGGCCTGGCGGGCTTGGACCGGTCGTATCCCGAAGCTGATGTGGCTCAGTACCTCAACGAATCCGGCCGCGGGATGCTGGCCGCAAGCCGGGCCGATTGCGTGCCCGACGCCGCTCTGGCGTATCCGTTTCTCGATGCGGCGGCGCTGGAAGCTTGGCCCGGGTCGATCACGAACAACGCCGAACTGAGCACGGTGGTGCGCAAAGCCAGCCCCTTGTTCCGCCCGGGCGCACCTGCCGTGCCGGTACTGCTCCATCACGCTGTCGCTGACGAGTTCGCGCCTATCGGTGCCGCCCGGGCGCTGGCCGGAAAATACTGCGCCGCGGGGATTCCGGTGCAGCTGGTGGAGAATTCCGTCGGCGAGCACGGTACCGAAGCCATGCTGGGAATGCCGGCGGCCCTGAACTATCTGGCCGACCGATTCGCCGCGAAGCCGGCGGCAAGCACCTGCTGAGCGGCATCAGCCCTCGACGGCCCAGGGGATGGGCGAACAGGCCCAGGCCCGGCCTCCGGCCAATTGATCATCGCAACGCGTATCCTGACCGTCGTGCCGACTGGGGGTAGCAAACAGGTCCGCGCCGCACGTAAGCGCAAGAAGCGGATGGCGGCCGTCGCCCACGACCTCACGGACGCGCAGTGGGACGCGCTCAAAACGTCCTGGGGTGGGTGCGCCTACTGCAAATCTCCTGCCACCTCGCTGCAGAAGGACTGCGTGCAGGCCCTCTCGCGCGGTGGCCGCTACACGCTCGGCAACGTCGTGCCCGCGTGTGGGTCCTGCAACGCCAGCAAGTGCAACGCCGAGGTGACCGGCTGGCTGCGCCGCAAGAAGCTCGACGAACGCTCGTTCCTCGTGCGCCACTATCAGATCGCGACCGAGCTCACGACGAGGTTCGCCTAGCCCACCCACATCACTGGTCATCGCAGGATGTCCAGAGCAGCAAGCGATCTCACCGACGTTCGGTGACCGATGGAACGAGCACGATTCTGCCGAACACCTCGCCAGCGTCCATTCTCCGGTGCGCCAGCACAGCGTGTTCCAGGGAAAGTATCTCGTGCACAACTGCTTTCAGCTCGCCGTGGACCGCGGCCGCGAATAGATCGGCGGTTGCTGCTCGCCGGTCGGATAGAGGCACGGTGTCGGCACTGAAGGTCGCGAACGACGTCGATCTCCGGAACGCCATGATCATCTCCACGCCGAAGTCCGCAGGCGGCATGCCTGCCATCACACCGACGACCACCATCCGGCCGTTGGGCTCGAGCTTGGTGAGGAACGACGGTAGATCCGCACCTGCGGCGATGTCGATGATGACGTCGTAGCCCGCTGGAGCGTTCTCCGCACCCCGGCCGGTGCGGTCCAGCACATGTGTCGCGCCGAGATCGCGCAGGCGATCGCCGCGCGCACGCGAGGAAGTCGTGACCGCGACAGCACCCGCACCGCCACGAGCCGCGAGCTGGACTGCCACCACGCCGATTCCGCCCGCCGCGCCACGCACCAGCACTGACTCTGCGCGCGTGAAATGCGCATGGCGCAAAGCGAAGTGGGCCACCACGGCCGAGCTGCCGAGTGTCACCGCGTCGACAGACGACAGGGCCGCCGGGACGGGAACGAGCGTCTCGGCGGAGGCGATCGCGCGCTCGGCATAGCCGCCGCCCTCACCGGTGAACGCCCACACCCGCTGACCGATCCACCCTGTGTCGACGCCCTCGCCGACCTCGGTCACAGTGCCCACGACCTCTTGGCCCAGAATGTGACCCGGCGTGATCCCGAAGGCGGCCAGCGCGCCACTTCGGACAAGGGCGTCGACACCGCCGACGCCGATCGCCTCGGTAGCGATCAACACCTGGCCGGCGGCCGGATTCGGGTGGGGTAGTTCGACCACCGCGAGGACCTCTGGACCTCCGAATACCTGCACCACTACTGCCTTCATCGGCGTCTCCATGCTCTGTTCTGGGGAAACTGACCAGTGGGACCGTAACGGACACCCCCGTCCGTTTAGTTAAAGTGAGAGCGGTGACCACTCGTTTGCCTCACACCCTGCGTTCGGATGCCAGGGACAACCGCGAACGCATTCTCGATGCGGCCCGCGCGGTGTTCGTTGTCGACGGCTTGGATGTGCCGATGCGGGAGGTCGCCCGGCGCGCCGACGTCGGCCCCGCCACCCTCTATCGCCATTTCCCGACCAAGGAGATGCTGGTCGCCGAGGCCTTCACCGATCAGATGCTCGCCTGCCGGACCCTCGTGGACGAAGGACTCGCCGACCCTGATCCCTGGCACGGCTTCTGTCGCACCGTCGAGAAGCTCTGCGAGCTGCAAGCCCGCGACCATGGATTCGCCGCAGCCTTCATGTCCGCCTACCCGCACGCGCTGGACTTCGCCGCGATCCGCAACTCCTCACTCACCGGTGCCGCCGAACTGATCCGCCGCGCCAAGAACACCGGCCACCTGCGCACCGACATCGTGGCGGACGACCTCATTCTCATGATCATGGCCAACAACGGCATCCATGCCGTCACATCGGCAGCACGAATCGCGGCCTCCCGCCGATTCGCCGCCCTCATGATCCAGGCGTTCCGGGTCTCACCGGAATCTGTACCGCTACCGCCGGTGCCACGATTGATGCCCGCGATGCCCCGACGCAAGTCGCGCAGCGCGACCACGGGATGACCGGCGGCAAGGCCGAGCCGACCAACGCGAACCCGGTGGCGGGCGGCCGAACCGCTTTGCGCGGTGAGCGACCGTGGTTCCACGAACCGCGCCCGCTCGGGCTCGGGTGAGGGTGCGGCGGTGGTGGTGGTCAGTAGTTGAAGTCGGGTGCGTCGATGGGAACGACTGGGAGCCACGGGTTGTGGTGCAAGTCGCGCTCGGGGACGGGGACGCCGTGGAACCAACCGTGGGTGGGGTCGGCCGGAGAGGTTTCGTCGGAGTCGATGTAATCCAGATGCAACCAGGACCATTGTTCGTGAGCCGGGCAGGGGCCGGTTCGCGCGCCGGGATCGCTGACGACGTCGGATTGGACCAGAACGTCGAGGTGGTAGGCGGCGGAGAACCAGCGTGCGGTGTCGCGTGCGGAAGGATCCGGGTCGCGGTGCCAGGTGGTGCTCAGCGCGCGCTCGTCACCGAGACCGCCCGCGCCTATCGAGCGTGCGGCCAAACGTCGCACCATGGGCGCAGATTCGGCCAGATCCGCGCATATACCTCGAGTGACAAGGGAATTGGCGTAGTGGCCCGGTCCGTTCACCGAGATCATCACCCCACCGGGGATTCGGCGGTCGTGATGGCGCCGCAGATGAGCGCCGGTATGGAACAGCTGCACACTGCCTTTGAACAGGCGCAGCACCCCGTCGCGACCGCGGAGCGGGATGGCCTCGGTATAGATCACGTCGGGCCGGACGGGGGCCAGTTCGGTGAGGTACAGCGACGCCAGTTCTGTGCACAGACGGGCGAATTCGGGACCTGGGCGGGCGTGAGCCAGACACCGGCTGTTGAAGATCACGAGAAAGGCGCTGCTCATTCCGCGCGCGGCCCGCTCCTTCCAGGTGCGGCGGTCTGCGGCGACGCGGGTTGAGATCGCGTGCGGCCCGGCCGCGATCGTCTGTTCGTCGACCCAGCACAGATCCATCGCCAATCCCCGCGCCGGTGTGCCGGACTTGGTGGCCATCCGTCCGAAAACACACGGCTGGTGCCGGGCCGCCCAGTCCAGAAACGCCGCGCGTTTGGTCTGCTCATCGGCAGCGGACAGCAGAATCTCGTTGGCGGCGTCGATATCGTGGCCGAACGATGTTCCTGCCGGATATCGGGGAAGTTCGGAGAGTGTGTCGAGCGAGATTCCAGCCGGAATCGGTGTCATCGTTGCCTCGGTGTCGGGGGCGATGAAGCTTCTGGACCGGCCAAGTCTGCCCTGCGGTCATCCCGATCGCACGCCGCCACTCCGTGTGGCTGAACGCGGTGCCGAAGGACGCACGAATGGATCGATGCCGGCAATTGCCGCACTCGCGGCCCACGTTCGCCAAGGTCATCGCTATCGTGAAGACAAGGTCACCGTCCAGTCGTACCCAGGCCGACCCGGCCGAGGCGACTGTTCGATCGGAGAGAGTGGCGTCGGATCATGGCAGAGGACCTGACCGTGACTCGGGGGCTGGTGATACCCGCGTCCGAGTTGCGCGAGCGGTTCTCACGGTCGTCCGGCCCGGGAGGACAACACGTCAACACCACCGACAGCCGGGTAGAGCTGTCGTTCGACCTCGCCAACTCACCCTCGGTGCCGGAGTGGCTGCGCACCCGGATGCTCGACCGCCTGGCCACCCGCCTGGTCAACGGTGTGCTCACGATCGCCGCATCGGAGCAGCGTGCACAACTGCAGAACCGCGCGGCCGCTCGCGAACGCCTGGCCTCGCTCCTGCGCGACGCCGCTGCCGCCCCGCCGCCCGTTCGCCGCGCCACCAAGCCCTCGCGCGGAGCGAAGGAACGACGAATCTCCGCGAAGAAGCGGCGCGGTGTCACCAAACGCAACCGCCGCGCGTCCCCCGACGACTAGCCGACGGCAATCCGTAGGTCGGGGTATCGGCGGCACGACTGCTGTGTTGAGTGCGTGATTTCACTCCCATGACCTGGACAGGAAGGCCAATGATGACCGTTTCAGCGAGCAAACAGGAGCCCTGGGACCGCCGCTGGGCGCAATACGCCGCCGGTCACGGCCATCTCTGGACCGATGCCGACCGGCACAGTACCCACGGGCACGGTGGCTGGGCTCGGCACCTGGCCCGGGTGTGCGGTATCGATGCCGTCGATCAGGTCATCGCCGAGTCTGTGGAGGCGATGATCGACCAGGTCGAAGCCGGTCACATCGAGTTGCTGCCGGGGGTGGACGCGCTGTTGGCGGCGGTCACGAACCGGGCGGCGACCGGTGTGGTGTCGGCTTCTCCGTGCCGGTTCGTCGCAGCCACCCTCGATCATCTCGGGCTGCGCCGATCCCTGCAGGTCGTGGTCGCTCGTGAGGACCAGGCGCAAACCAAGCCCCACCCACAGCCCTGGTTGCATGCGGCCGCCCTGCTGGCAGTCGACCCGAATACGTGTGTGGCAGTAGGGGATTCGGTAGCGGGTATTTGGTCAGCGCATGCGGCAGGGATGCGGGTGCTGACGATTCCGAGCTGGGCGCCGGCACCTGACCACGACCACGCCCAGCGGTGGCTGAGCAGCATCCTCACCGAATCGGCCAGCACGATCACCCGCTGATCCGAATCAGGTTTGCTCCTACTGCTGATGCACGACCGGACGCGTGGGCGGCGGTAGGCGGTCGGTTGGGGCGAGGGTGTCCAGTCGTACGTCGAAGACGAACGGCACATCGTCGGGGCCGCCGGATAACCACCATGTGCTGACGGTTGCTATGTCGTCGTCGATGTCCTCGATCGTGCACTGGATAGTGGTGGGGCATGGATAGGCCGATGTGGGAAGGAGTTCCCCGCCGAAGTAGGCGGTCTTAGCGACCAATTGGTGAGGTCGGTCGTGTACATCGACCAACTCGACCAGCACGATGCCCGGTTGCGGGTTGTCGCTGAGCCAATAGACAGCGATGGCAGGCAGTTCACAGCCATCACCGTTTCCCAGCATCTCCTTCACTGCAACAGCGTATCGGTCCGCAGCTGGACTGCTAGAGGCTTGTCGCTGTGCGGACGAGGTCGGCGACGGCTTTTGATCTGCTGTGGGGTGGCCAGGCGATGACGGTTGTGACGGCCGGTGCGTCCGGTACCGCCACGATGGCGTGCTCGTGGCGTAGCTGGGCTCGGAGCGATTCGGGCATGACCGCGCAGGCCCGACCGAGTGTGATCAGCTGGGTCAACTGGGTATGGTCGCGAACTTGTGGGCCGGGGCCGTCCGGATAGCTTCCATCGGGTCGAGGCCATCGCGGCAGGGGCAGGTCCGTCAGGGCGTTGACCTCGGCCATCGACAGGTGATTTCGGTCGGCGAGGGGGTGCCCCGCGGGCAGGACCACGATCTGCTGTTCGGTGTGCAGGTCCTCGGTATCGAATCCGGCTGTCGTGTCGTATGGCCGGTGGAGCAGAGCGACGTCGGCACTCCCGTTGCGTAGCAGGCTTTCCGGTTCGCCGGGCCCGCACAGCACCACCTCGACCTCGACGGAGCAGGGGTCGGCGGCGTAGGCGTTCAGCAGCTTCGACAACAGTTCGCTGGACGCTCCTGCCTTGGTCGCCAGCACCACACCGGGCCGATCGGCAGCGGCGCGACGGGTGCGGCGCTCGGCGGCGTCGACCGCTTCGATCGCGAGCCGGGCCTCCCTCAGCAGCACCGCTCCGGCCGGGGTCAACGTGATCGCGCGGGTAGTGCGGTGCAGCAGAACGACTCCGAGCCGCCGTTCCAGTTGCTGGATCGCCCTCGACAGCGGTGGTTGCGCCATCGCGAGCCGTTGTGCCGCCCGCCCGAAGTGCAACTCCTCGGCGACGGCGACGAAGTATCGCAACTCCCGCGTCTCCACCGGGTCATCGTATCCGGCGCTGACCACGACCAATACCCGCGCGGTATTGACGCGCACCCGATCGGTCTTGGACGCCCCACCTGCATCCGCAGCATTGTCGACGGCATGAGTGAACGGACAATCGCGCTGGTGACCGGCGCGAACAAAGGAATCGGATTCGAGATCGCGGCGGGCCTGGGCGCCCTCGACTGGCGAATCGGTGTGGGCGCGAGAGATCGAGACCGCCGCGACACCGCGGTGGAGAAGCTGCGCGCGGCCGGCATCGATGCGTTCGGAGTCCCGCTCGACGTGGACGACGACGCGAGTGTCGCCGCCGCGGCCGAGCTGATCGCCGACCATGCCGGAGGGCTCGACGTCCTGGTCAACAATGCCGCGATCACCGGCAGCGTGCCACAGACACCCACCACGGTCGATCCCGCGACTGTGCGAGCTGTCGTGGAAACCAACGTGATCGGCGTCATCCGGGTCACCAACGCGATGCTGCCCATGCTGCGCCGCTCGGCAGCACCGCGAATCGTCAACATGTCCAGCAGCGTGGGCTCGCTCGCCCTGCAGACCACCCCCGGCATCGACATGGGTCCGATTCCCACTGCCTACTCGGCGTCGAAGACCTTCCTCAACGCCGTCACCATCCAATACGTCAAGGAACTGAGCGACACCAACATCCTGATCAACTCCGGCTGCCCAGGTTTCACCGCCACCGATCTCAACGGTTTGCGAGGCGTCCGCACACCAGCACAGGGCGCGGCGATCGCGATTCACCTCGCGACTCTGCCCGACGACGGACCGGCCGGCGGATTCTTCGACGATGCCGGAACAGTGCCTTGGTGACAGGCGCGGCCTCGGAGGAGGGGGACGGGATCATCCGCTGCGGGTGCCGGATCGAGCGGTCACGCGGTCGCGCAGCAGCGGCACGCCGGGTCCGGCAAGGTCATCGCAGTACGCAGCTCTGCCGGCCATCGCCATAGTCAGCGCGATCGTGGTCCCGCTGACCACAGGGCCGGCCCCGGCAGCAAATGATCCGTCGGTCGCCTCCAATCGCAGGCCCTCGGCATTGCTGCGGCCGGCAACCGTGAAGTCACGTCCGGCGTAGAAACGCGCGACTTCGGTAGCGGCTTCCGTCGACGGTGTGCGCGGCAGTCCGAGGGGACGCCGGATGTCTTGTGCGTGGACGACGACTTCACCGAGCCAGGCTGCCGTGGGTCCGGGAGCCGCGGTGGTGCTGGTGACGACTGCCCGGAACCGTTCGAGGGTTTCGGCGGGAGTACGCCCACGGTGCTCGGCGAGACGCCGGTTGTTGTGCTTGTCGAAGTCGAAGCGGGCGCCCAGGACGCTGGACAGCCAGCGCAGCCGTCCGGTGCTCGCTGCTGCGGTGAGGTGCGCGACGACCTCCTCGACCACCCAGTCCCCACACAGCGATGGCCGTCCCCACTGCTGGTCGTCCAAGCCGGCGAGATCGTCGGCCAGGGCGGCGCGTTCGGCGTGGGCCATCGCCCAGAGGGCGTCACGGCCTAGGGCATCCGTCACGAGGTACCTCCAACACTCAGTCGCCTACGGGTGCGATGCACTGCGCACCTCACAGTGTGCGGCGAAACGGCCGCGCTGAGCCGCTTCGTCTTCTGTAGTGCAGACGCCGGCACCTGCGCAGACTCATCGGTGCATGCGTTGTGAATGTCATGTGGCCATGCCGAGGTTTTCGAGCTGGTTGGTCACGCCGGGTTCTGTGATGAATGAAGCAGACCTGGCAGGACATCGGAGCCCTCCGGCCCAGAACGCACCGGCGTAGCCTCTCAGGATGCGGATCGGCGAGCTGTCCAAGCGCACGGGCGTGAGTCCGCGCTCATTGCGGTACTACGAAGCGCAGGGCCTGCTGACCAGCTCACGCTCCGACACCGGGCAGCGTCACTATTCCGATGCCGAGGTCCAGCGTGTGTCGCTCATCCGGCAACTGTTCGACGCGGGTATGTCCAGCCGGGTGATCGCGACCGTGCTGCCGTGTGTGGACGTCCCCGGTGACCTGGGTATCGCCGAGGAGACGTTCGCGACGATGACGCGCGAGCGCGACCGGATCGACGCCGATATCGCGCACCTGACCGAGACCCGAGATGCGCTCGACGCGCTGATCAGGGCCAACAGCCGGCACCGGGCGGAGCTGTCCACGGCCGCCGAACCGGTGGCGCGGTCGGCCTGACGCTGTGACCTGCACCTCAATCGGTTGCCTCTTACATCGGTGTGAGGGTTGAGGATGGCTACAGAGCCCGGAATCACCTGGGCCGGTATGTCGAGAGGCGGCAGACAATGGGGCAGGCGTGGGGTTTCGGCAGGCATGGCGGACCCGAGGTGCAGGAGTTCTTCGATCGTCTCGATCCCGTTCCCGGTCGCGGCGAGGTGCTGATCCGGGTCGACGTCGCCGGCGTGAATCCCCTTGACCACCTTGTGCGCTCGGGTCTGGTCCCCGGGCTCGACGGCGGGCGTCCGTTTCCCCGCGTGCTGGGCATGGAGGCTGCCGGAATCGTTCTCGCCCGGGGCGAGGACGTCGAAGGGCTCGAGGTGGGTGATGCGGTCTTCGGCTTCGCGCTCACCGGTGGCGGCACCTACGCCGAGACGACGGTGCTGTCCGCGCCGAACACCGCGCGCATCCCGGCGGGCCTGTCCGCGACCGTGGCGGCAACGCTGCCGGTGGCCGGGACGACCGCGGTGGATGCGCTCGACCAGCTCGACCTCCCGGCCGGTACCACGGTCCTGGTCAACGGGGTCGGAGGTGGAGTCGGCCTCGCCGTCGCCCGGCTGGCCATCGGGCGCGAGCTGCGTGTGATCGGCACCGGCAGCACTGCCAAGCGCGAGCACGCTGAAGCCATCGGGGTGCGGTTCATCGACTACGCCGCCGAGAACGTCGTCGCCGCGGCGCGCGAGCTGGTTCCGGACGGCTTCGACGGGATCGTCGATCTGGTCGGAGGCACCTCACTCCGGACGGTCGCGCCACTGGCCCGCGATCCCCGCAACATCATCGCGGTGGGTGATATGTCTGTGCCCGATCTCGGGGGGCGTTTCATCGAGCGTCGCCTTGACCGCGAGAACCTGGAGCGCTCCGCCCGGCTGGCCCTCGACGGAGTTCTCGCACCCGTGATCACCGCGGTCCATCCGCTCTCCGACGCCCCGGCAGCCCTCGCCACCGTCGAGAACGGTCACACCTCGGGCAAGGTCGTCATCAAGGTGACATGAGAAGTGCCCGGCCGACCGACGCCGAGAGCGGGCCGAACCCAGGGCCGCGGATCGGGAAACAGCCACGCCCGCCGGCGTGAGCGCGTGCTCATGTGAATTGTCGAGTCGGCGTACTGTCGGCCGCGGGGATCTGCGGCCCGTCGTCGATTCGTCCGAGCAGCTCACGCGCCGGGGCGAACTATTCATTTCGACGCACTGCATTCGTGATGAATGCCCGGACTCGAGGAGTACCGGGACAGCTGAGTGAACGTTCTGCTCAGAGTTTCGACAGGTTGAGATCGCGATAGGCTGACTGTTGATTGCGAGTGCGGCTGGGGGAGGCGCGAACGTGGTGATACGTGGCCGAGAGTCCCGCGATGCTACGACGCCCCTTGACATGTCGCGCACGGAGCGCCTGCGCGTCCACGGCGCCGTCTCTACTGCCTTGGCACTGCACAGCGATCATGCGTTGGGCGAGCTCGTGGATGCGGCCGTGCCGATCGGTTCCGGTATCGGCGGGAAGTCAGCGCTGCTGGAGATCGCCGGAACTCCGGTTTTCGTGAAGCGAGTGCCACTCACCGATCTGGAACGGCAGCCGGAGCACGTCCGGTCCACCGCGAATCTGTTCGATGTGCCGATGTTCCACCACTACGGCGTCGGCCTCATCGGTGGGACGGGCTTCGGGGCTTGGCGTGAGCTCGCCGTGCACACCATGACGACGAACTGGGTGCTCGCTGCCGGACGCGAGGCGTTCCCGCTGATGTACCACTGGCGGGTGCTGCCGGACACGACGCCGCTGCCGGCCGAGCTCGCCGACATCGATCGCGCCGTCGCCTACTGGGATGGCCGACCCCAGATACGTCACCGGATCGAGGCCATCCGGGACTCTTCGGCGACCATCGCGCTGTTCCTCGAGTACATTCCGCAGACCCTGCACGAGTGGCTGAATGCCCAGATCGAGGCGGGCGATGAGGCCACCGACCGGGCCTGCGCGATGGTGGAACGGGAGTTGGCCGCCGCCACCGCATTCATGAACAGTCGTGGGCTCCTGCACCTCGACGCGCACTTCCAGAACATCCTGACCGACGGTCGACGCCTCTACTTCGCAGACTACGGCCTCGCGCTCTACTCGGGGTTCGACCTCTCGCCGCAGGAAGCCGCGTTCTTCGACCGGAACCAGAGCTATGACTGCGGCTTCACCGCCACCTATTTGGTGAACTGGCTGCTCACGGCTCTGTACGGGTTCCGGCGGGACGACCGGGCTGAACGCGCCGAGATGGTGCGCGCCATCGCGGCGGGTGCGCCGCCGGAGGGCATCCCCGAGGGAGCCGCCGCGGTTCTCACCCGGCAGGCGCCGGTCGCTGCGACGATGTCCGCGTTCATGCTTGCGTTCCAGCAGACGAGCCGGAGCACCCTGTACCCGGACGATGAGATCCGCCGACTGCTGGACGACCGGACTTCTGTGTTCGTTCAGCCGCTCCCGTCGTCAGATCAGCTCGGGCGGAAGTGCTAACGACGGGACGAGTGTGGCGAGGTCGACCAACTCGATGTGTCGGCCGTGCACGCGAGTGAAATCCGCGATGGTGAAATCGGTTGCGGGTCCGAAGCGTTGCTCGAACCGGGCTCTGGTGTGGGGAGACGATCGAGCGAGTGCCCACGCGATCGTTGACTTGGATGTTGTCAGGAACCTGATGGGCAGCGCACCGACAACGAAAAGCTGAGCACGCCTGCCGCTTTCATCGAGCGCCAAGTGAACCAGGTCGGCGACGACACCTCGCTTGCGCATGGTGTCGGCACCTTTCCACTGTGCGACCTTGAACTCGGCTATTCGATGGTCTGTCTCCAGATCGAATGGTCGCGACGGGTCATTTCCGGCTCCCAGAGAGGGCCGCTGGACGACTACCTCTCCGTCTTCCAAGAGGGCGGGTAGCACGCGCGCGATGACGGTCGCGTGAATGACGTCGTTGAGGCGTCCGACGTGTGCGCGTACAGCCAGCGCGGCATCGAGAAGGTCGTCGCTGAATCCGTATCTGGTGGTCACCTCATGACTCGTTGTGGATCCAGCGCCCTGGAAATCAGCCTCCGCGGCGGCGAGGTGCGCTGTCAGATTGTGGTCGGTGAGGAACCGCGACAGCATCGCGAATGATTCGGCCGACCCATCGATGTCGGAGGCTTCCGTCTGGGCGGCCGGCGCCCGAGAGGTTTCACCACCACGGGCGGGCAGGGCAACCGCTGGCACCGAATTACGTCCCGGGCGGAGTTTAATGACCTCATCGGTACGCTCGTGGGCATGGGTGGGGATTTGGTACTGCTGATCGCCACCATCGGTCCGTTGGCACTGTTGGGATGGGCGGCTGTTCGGGCGAAGCACCGCGGCCTGGGAGGGTCCTTCGTCGGGCCATTTCAGGAGATGTTCGATCCCGGTGCGGCGCGAGCACAGATCGTCATCGAGGAGATCGCGGAACTGCCCTGATCCCGCGGACTCCGGCGACCCGGACAACGACGATGATTCGCCGAACACGGTGGTGTACAAGGGTGTTCGGCTCTACATCGACCCTGATAGGGCTCGGCGGCGCGGAGGTGGTGGGACCGCCAGGCAAGCTGGATGAGCACCTGCCTGGCAAACCCGAACAGCCGTCCGACCATCACACCCTCCGGGTTCACCGTCTGATGGTCGCGAGGATTTGCGGCCCCAGCACTCGGATCACTCGCCGCGAGACAGGCTCATCCGGCACGGGAGACTACAGGGGAGGGTGAAAGTTCTATGATTCCAGCGATATTGGCTGCCACGGCAGGAATCCTGGGCATCATGATCGGTCGTTTCTGAGATACCCACGCCGAGTCCACAAGATGGCGTCGAGATCAGTCCGGGTCTGGCCACGAACAGGCCGGCGCCGCTCGCCGGACAGGACTTCGAACCTCGACATCAGGCCCTGGTCGGCTGCGTTCGACCTGGATCGACCTCGGACCGGTCCGACAGGAATTTCAAGACCAAGCCGCGCAGCTCTGAAACTTGCGCGCCGTCCATCTCGGCGATCATCACCTCCGCTCGCTGGGCAATGCCTCGCACTTCAGCCAAGACCTCGGCCGAGTCCGACCATCGCTCCTCAGGAAGTCGGAGCACCGCCGCCAACAGGGCACCCGGATAAAGGTGACCGGCGGCAAGCGGATTCGCCTCCAGCTGATCAAGCGCTCGAGGCAGTATTGCCGTCGTTCCAACATTCTGCGACAACATGATTCGCAGCCCCTCGATATCCAGTTCTCCGATCGGAACCCGCCGCATCCGGAGGACTGTCCGAACCAGATAGGTGTCCTCCGGGACGGCTGCCAGCCAAGCGTCACCCTCGATGTCCTGCACGGATTGTGAGAACTCTTCGCTGTCGGCCATGCCTTTCACCGCTCTCATCTCAATGGCACTGCTCGTTCACGTGAAGCCTCGGCGCTGTCAGGACCTGCCCCACAGTAGTGGCCACCGGTCTGGACCGACGCCGTCGTTGACACGCACATCGCCAGATGCGGACGTTCGTGGTAGCGCGCACAGCGGCAATTGAGTATGTTCGCCAGGTTCGCATCGTGGCATCATGTTCGACATGATCTCCAGCCGAAAGGCCCATGCCGCGTAACCGCCCATCCGAGGTCCGGGCCGCCACTGCGTTCAGGCCCCGACCCCATGGCGCCGCCTCCGCTATCGACGGACTGTCGTCGTCAGCGAGTTCTGAGATCGCTCGCCTCGAGCGCACCCGGAACTACCTGCGGACAGGGGATGTCGGCAATGCAGTTCGTCTGTGGAAGAACCACGTTCGCCGTCCGACCCACGATCTGCGGCATTACTACGAGTTCGGGGATGTGCACGACTTCTGTTGTGGCAGTCCGGTGCAGGCCCGCGACCTGCTCGACATCGTGACCTCAGCGATGTCACCCCGCAGCGCACGCGAGCTTCGCGCGATCATCGCTCGACTCGACGCCCAGTTGGAATTCTGACCGCCCAGGCTCATGCCATTCGGCTGTTGCAGGCGTTGGCCGGTCGTCGGCCCGGCCGCTTGCCCTTTCGGGGCTCTCTGCGCTGGCTGGGTCGGTCAGCACGGTATGCGGCAGGAGGGGACATTCTGTGCAGTAGGCCAGTCCACCTCGCGCGGTCCCTATGATGGCGTCGTGTTCATCGCAGGCATCGGACCGTTCACAGCACAACCAGGACCCGAAGACGAGAGCACCTGGTCTCCACAGGCCGCGATCAGCAGCAGTCTGTTCGACGATCCGGTCGAGGTGAACGTAGTTCTCCCAGAGGGACGGTCCGCCGATTCGGCGCTCATCGCGACGGTGCTGGGCGACCTGGACCACTACCTGCTACTCGGCCTGCGATTCCTTCACACCGGGCTGATCGCCGACCCCGCGTCCTTCGGTTCGACACCCGCGGACATGCACCTACTCGAGCGGTTCGATCCCACGACCTTCCCGGTCGACCGACCCCAGCTCAACTTCTACGACGGCACCGAATGGCTCCTGCGCTTCGCCGAGGGCGGATTGCCGATCTGCGAACCCTACGGCGTGGCAGTGATTTTCGTGAACCAAGAACCTGTCCGGGTCGAAGATCTGCGCGACTCGACATCGATCTGAGCGGTTGCCCATAGTCCGGCGCTGCGCTGACATGCCCGCTTCGAGGTCGCCGTTCACCTTTGCACATGCGCACGAAGACTCCTCTGTGTCTTGAAGGTTGCGCTGTGCTGTCAAGGCACTGACATCGGCAGAAGAGTGCGTTTGGCGGCTGGTGCCGCGGGCCTCGGGATCGCGCGGGTTGCGGCAGAAGAGGATGCCTAGAGGCAGTATCGACGCACCGGATCTAGTCCGAACTACGGGGTTACCGCCCGTCGAGGTCAACAGGCCGTTGATGGCCGCACTCGAGCTCAATCCCATCCCGATCCCGCACGGTGCTGTCCACCATCACACCGACCATGATGCCGTCCTCGAGCCACGACACCTCGAATGGCGGATCAACATTCACCTGCTCGAAGGAGGCGCGGTCGTCGGATTCGATGACGAAGGCATCTCCCGGTCGCATCCAGTAATCCCGGCCCCACGGTTCGAGCCAGACCGTGAGTATTTTCTCTGCGAAAGGGTTCGACAGCATCAGCTTGGGCACTGCGGCAGACTATGCGATTTGCCTGTGAGAAGGCCGGTCTGACGGACCTCGACCACACGCGGCACTGGCCGGTTCGGTCAGTGCGGGTAGCCGGCCCCTTCATGTGCAGGCCAACCCGGACCCAGGGCCAATGCCGATCGCCGGCGAGCGACCCGCTCAACTGAGGCCGGGATGGATTCGCTTAGGGTTTGAAAACCATATGGTGCAGTTGGGGCAGCCGCTCGGCCGTCCGGGAAAGGGCTAACGTTCGTGGCAAGTCCTAGTCAGCAGCCAGATCCTGAGTCTTCGCAACCGTTTCCACACAGTGGCCCGCAGCGAGAGCCCGGCTATCCCGAGGGATTTCATACGTATGAGCCGTATGGACCGCCGCCAGTGGACCAGCACCAGGGCAGAACGTTGGACTGCATTGCGGGGGTGTTCTTACTAGTCGCCGCCCTGCTACTCCTGGCAGTCCGGGCCTGGGCCGTCCTCGTTGAAACCGACTACACGTCGGGCGCGTTCACACTCTATGAGGTCTCAGCTGGCCTCATCATCGCCGTCTCGGGAGTCGCTGCGGTCCTGGCCCTGATCGGAGTTACAGCTCGCGTACCGGCGCTACGAGGAGTAACCGTCGCTGCGGCGGGCATCGCTCTTGGTGAATCATCCTCGTCGCTCGCTGCCTGGGTAGAGGCCCGATACTTGCTCGAGGGCTTCGTTTGGCTATACATCCCCATGACAATCTGCGCGCTGGCAGCAACGGCAACAGCGGCACTCGCGGTAGCGGCAGCCGCTGCCAGTAGTCGGTGAGCAGGGAGACGATGGTCGGGGAGCCCGACAGCTCCGGTACGCAGTGAGTACGCAGCGCATCCCAGCGGTGCCCGCTTCAGGCCAACGTTGCGACCCAAAATCCCCAGGTCAGACACGCGTAGCCATACCCTGCCCACCAGGGCAAACGCCAGGAACAGTGTTCATCATCAACATGGTGACCAATGGTTCGCACAGCCGTGTCGGATCCCCTCTCCTGCGGTCGTGGATCATTTGAGCCGGACCGGCGGCAACGCCCAGGTAGCTTCGGACTCGCCGAGTTCGTGGCGGGGCACGCAGGCGCGGGCGAGCACCTCGAGAACGCGCTGCGGGTCGCATCCGTACACGCCCGCTCCGAATGCGCTATTGGCTTCGACGACCGCCCAACCACGTCCTTCGATGAGGCCGACATCGATAACCACGGCCGGCGGGGTGGGTGCCACGGCAAGCAATTGCTCGACGCATGTCTCGGCGGCGGATCGCTCCTCGACGGTCAGCGACCAATCGCCGTTCGTGTAGCTCCCCTCACGAAGATAGGGCGAGCATGTCAGCACGCGACCATCCAGAACGAAGCAGCGGACCTCGACCTGCCAGGTCACCGGCTCAGCCATCTACACCGGCGTGTCATCCGGGCACGCGTCATCAGGCGGGAGCCCCGCACCTGCCCGGTACAGCTGTCCGGCGAAACCTTTCCGTCCGTCGGCAGGTTTGACAAAGACGGGGCCCGGATGAGCCCGCGCCGCAGCCAGAGTCGACACGCGCAGTCCACGACGCAGGAACCGTGGGGCCAGTCCGGGCAGCCAGTCCTCTGCGACGTCGAGAAGTGCGAGGCCGAGTTGTCCGGCCACGGCTTCGGCGAACAGCATTTCGCCGTAGATCACCGCCGGTCCGGCCACCATGTCCGGTGGTATACGCCATCCGGACAAACGCAGCACCTGCCAACCGGCACGTACGGCGGCCCCCCGCATGAGGACCGAGTCGTCGGTGAATCGAGGGGACAGGATCAAAGTCGGCACCGTCAGCACAGTAGGACAAACGGTAGCGTTCAGCGATCGAATAGACGGCGAGCGCTAAGGTGTTGGCTGCCAGCAGCATTCAGGTCGAGTCGGTACGGGAGCAGAAGATTCGGCCATGGGCGCCGATGGCGTCAGCTTCGCTGATTGCTGAGCAACCCTTGACCTGTGAACCTCTGCGCGTGAACGGCAGGCCGTATCGGGCAGGCGGTGAGCCCGCACCGGTGGGCACAACCCAACCCAGAACAGGACCAGTGGTGATCACCGACTACGCGCGATAAGCGGCATGAGAGTGCGTCGGGCCGCTAGCATCACGGGCGTGGGCGACCAGGACCGGCCGAGCGAGCGGATTGTCGAGCAGCGACTGCGAAACCGCGCGATAGAGGCACTGGAGACACTCGTCGAGGGGGACGAGGGTGTTCGTACATGGGGGTACGGGGACTACATCAACGAGTTCTTCGACACGATCGACGACGAAAGCGCGTGGCTATGGCGCGAATGGTCGACGTTCACACCGGCAGAGGTGACCGCGCTCGACAGGGTGCAGCGAGCACTCCTTGATGCCTGCGCTGCGACGCCTCGGATTTCGTCCGATGAGGAGTTCGTCGCTTCGGGGTGGCCTAGGCGTATCAAGCCGCTCGCGGCTGCGGCACTCGAACTGATGCAGTCGAGAGGTCGTTTTCGAGAGGATCGCGAGGAAGATGTGCCTTCGCGTACGAGCTGAAACTCACACCACCGATCGCACGGGAATCGGTAGTTGAGTGCGTTCGTCGGCGCGGGTCGTGGCCGTCCGGGGTCGCGCGGATCGCGGCATGAGCGGATGATCAGCAGTAGCGGGAGACGACCATGGAGCTCACAGCGGGCGGCGGGCAACACACTCCGGGCAGCGTTCCCACCAATCGGGAATGGGATGTGGCCACGGGAATCCGTGGGGTAGTACCCGCACGTCTGTGCCACAGTCGGGTTGACTACTTCCTGCGGCCACCGCATGAGCGATAGGTGGTCCGTCGCTGACGATCTTGATGTTCGTGTAGTCCCCGGCCTTCATGGGTTGTGCGGGGTCATCGGCGAATGCCCGCATATTCCCATGGAACCAGGTTTCGAATTCCATGATCGGATCGTAGCGGTGATGCGGCCGATGAAGTGGCCGATACTCGGCAGATACGGACGTTCGTGACCGCGCGCCAAGCGGCATGTGCGGACGTTCGGACTGCTGCCCATTCTGAGCTCATGAGGGTCGATGGAATTGGTTCGACTGTCGGTAAGGGAGCCCTATCGGCGGTCAGAATCGAGCGTCCGAGCCGATTGAAACGCTGATCGCCAACGCCATCCCTCTGCGTATGCCGATATGACGGCCCTCGTTCACCGCCTTCTCTATAACCGAGCACAGTTCGATTGCCAAAGTCCGCCGATACCAACGTCTTCAATCAGATGGCACACAACGGTGCGCCGAGTAACCCGCACACCGAAAGTTTCGGAGTTCGGCTGGGCGCATAGCTACCAGATGATCTCGGCCCGTTGATCTTCGGGCGTGCCGCGTGGCCGGTTCGAACAGCGCGCCGCGCGGCGATACCGGATGTTGGACCACCACGATCCAGACCGCTGCACCGGTGATGCCCGGGTGAGCGCGGGCGCGCGCCCTCGGGGAAGCTGTCTCCGCCCGCGACCTCCATCGAGATCCCGCTAGGTATCGGCGGTCATTGGCGGCGTGCCCTGTCAAGGACCGATTCGTAGGAGACCTCGTCGTAGGCGGTGCCCCGAATGTCGATCTGGATTCCGTCGAGCGACTTCCTGAACGCGTCCTTGGCCGATATATACTGCATCTTCTCCTTGATTCGGGCGGTGTCTGGCGTCCAGTCGACGAAGACGATCTTCTTCCGTGTCCCTCCCTCCACGTCGTACTTGAAGTCGTAAACGGCGAAGCGGCATTCGGTATCCGGCAGATCGGCCACGAATTCGTCATACGAAGTCGACGAGGACGTCTTCTTGACCACGACCGCGGTGTTGTCGTTGTTGAGGATGAAGGTGATGTAGCGGTATTTGCCCTTGAGCTTGAGTTCCTGGAAATCAGCCTTGCACTGCTGATCGACGCCTACCCCTGGTGTGGTCATGACAGCCTCCGCTCGATGAGTCTCTCGGTTGTCGCGCAACAGATATTGGGCATCCAGCCTGCGATGCGCCGCAAGTGCATGCTATCGGCTCCAGACGGGAGCTGGCCGCCGAACTCGATCGGCCCGATGAGTGGTCGGTCAACTGTCGATGTTTGCGACGATTTCCACGCCCTCGGCTTGGAGCTCGTCCAGTGCCCGTTCGATGCTGGCGGGGGAAACGCCTGCGGACAGGTTCACGAGTACTCGGGTGTCGAACCCGGCGGTGCGGGCATCGAGAGCGGTGGCGCGAACGCAGTGGTCGGTGGCGATGCCGCAGACGTCGACGGTGTCGATGCCCTTGGCGCGCAACCAGTCCGCGAGGGCCGTACCGTCCTTGGTCGTGCCCTGGAATCCGGAGTAGGCGGCGGCGTAGGCGCCTTTGAAGAAGACCTCGTCGATCGGCGCGGTGTCCAGGTTCGGATGGAACTCGGCGCCAGGGGTGTCGATTCGGCAGTGCGGCGGCCACGAGTCGACGAAGTCGGGGTTGTCGGAGAAGTGTGCACCGGGGTCGATGTGGTAGTCGCGGGTGGCGGTGATCGCGGCATAGTCGCTGGCGTGTAGATAGTGGCTGATCCGTTCGGCCAGCGCGGCTCCGCCCGTGACGGGCACCGCACCGCCCTCGCAGAAGTCGTTCTGTACGTCGACGATGATCAGAGCTGTGCTCATGACGCCTCCACGAGATCGGTCCCGCAACGATTTTCGGCCAACATTTATTCTAGGTGGCTATCACCAGTGCGCGTCGCCGATTGCGCCATAGGACCAACGGGATTCGGACTCATCTCTTGGATCCGCCGCGGAACCGGTGTAGTTGCCCCTCGGTTGCAGCGAACCAGGTTCGTCCGCGGCAGCAGCAGGACCAGCCTCGACCGATGACAGACAGAGCACGGTCGTGCCGACGACTCCGATGATCATCCGCGACACGACCCGCCTGCCTACCCGGCC
The DNA here is from genome assembly GCF_042668615.1 of Nocardia sp. NPDC057272. Lineage (NCBI taxonomy): Bacteria > Bacillati > Actinomycetota > Actinomycetes > Mycobacteriales > Nocardiaceae > Nocardia > Nocardia sp. NPDC057272. Next base: position 41,539 of record NZ_JBHUYK010000029.1, read on the forward strand.
CGGGGCGACACCGATATTCCAGGCAGGACACGAACCCGGACAGCCGAACCGTCCCGGCCGCTGAGATCAGTCGCTGGTCACACATGCTCACCGACGCATCGGCACTTCCCGAGCAGATCTACAGAGCACCCGCCCTCGATCCCCGGAACATCCTGAAATCGGCATGAGCGGACGTTCGACCGTGGGCAGCTCACCTGGAACCGACTCCTGAATTTGTCACGGTATTGCCACATCTCACCCAAACGGCCCGGACGCAGCAGGTCCGTCACAGAAACACTTCGCCACGTCGCGGAGGAGTACGGACATCAGCAGGTCACCACCCGTCGAGTCTCACGGATCGGTGCGCACAAGGTCGTAGACGTAGGACCGTTCACCCTTGCGGCTCACCCACACGCCCTCCGGAGGAATCTCGCCTTGTCCAGGTTCGTTGAACGGGCGACTCGATACCTCATCGGCTGCGTTGCACACCACCCAACCGAAGCCGGGGAGTCGGCGACACCAAATATCGAGGTCGGTCCGCATCGGACCATTCTCACCAAAGACCTCGACACGAACAATCAGGTCCCCGCTCAGGTTGACGAGAACCACAGGGACACCCCGCCGTACTCTCTGACGTCTCGATCGCATGAACGGGTGAAACCGAGGTCAGTGCTATCGCGACCCCTGGTCGCGGGGCCCTGATTTGGGTTCGCCTGCATTGTGGTCCCGCGCCCCTCACACCTCGAGGGCGCCGGTGGCGTCGGCTCCGCTGGGTGCGAGCAGCCTTGACCTGTGAGCATATGCGCGTGAACGGCAGGCTGTATCGAGCAGGCAGTGAGCTAGCCCCAATACCTGCACTCCCAACCCAGAGCATGGTCAAATGCCGGCACCCGAGGGTGTGAGCGCGCGTTCGCCGGCGGCTTGAAACCCGTAGTGTCTGTTTCGATGACGGCATCGACACACGCTCACTGCTTCCACGCTGGCACTGACGGCAGATCACCGCTCGTCCTGCTCCACGGCTCGCACGGCAGCGAATCCGACCTCATACCTGTAGCCGACGAAATTGCCCCAGAAGCACCAAAACTGAGTATCCGCGGCACAGTCAGCATGGATGAGGGGTATGCCTTCTTCCATCGCTTGCCGGACCGTCGCGTCGACCCGGACGACATCATCGCCAGGATGCCGATGCTGGCAGGTTTCATCGCAACCGCCTGCGCTGACTACAACCTCACCACATGCCCCGTCGCAATCGGTTTCTCCAACGGCGCCATCATGGGTGCAGCTCTGCTCATGACCTATCCGGAACTGCTGGCCGGAGCGATCCTCTACCGTCCCCTGGCGCCGTTCACCCCTGATCTAGCCGACCGCGTCGACAACACTCCAGTTCTGATAGTCGACGGTGCTCACGACAACCGCCGGTCACCCGCGGACGGTCTTCAGCTGGCTGAACAGCTGCGTCGTGCGGGAGCCCGGGTAACCCATCAGGTGCTATCGGTCGGCCATGCGATCACCGCCGAGGACAAAATCGTTGCGCGCGAATGGCTTCTGGCGCAGAGGCGCTAGGTTCAAGGGCGGCTCCTGCTCCAAGTTCAGGTTCAGCCTGGCGGTGCGATTGCCAGCTGGCCCAGCTGATCTCGGCGATGCTCAGTCATCGGCGTTACCGGACGGTGGGTTCTGGTCGGATGTCGTGGCGGCGGTGAGGCGCTGGCCCAGGGCGCGCACGGCGTCGTTGAGGGCGTCGGGGTGCTCGATGACGAAAGGGCGGTTCAGGGCGGCGAGGACGGGGGGAATCCAGTCGAGGTGTTCGGCGCGGATGAGGACTCGGACCCAGGGGGTGGGATCGGTGGGTGGGGAGTCTATTTCGTGCAGCGTTGCGATGGTCGCGGGGAGTAGTGGGCGGATTTGGGTGGGTGTGCCTTGGACGCGGATCGATACCTCGTGTCGGTAGGGGGCAGTGGCGAGTGCGGACACGAGGTGGGTGGTCGGGTCGAATTCGTTGGGTGGAGTGAAGGTTTCGGGGAGGGTGGTTGTCTCGGTGATGCGGTCCAGTCGGAACTGGCGTAGGTCGTCGCTGTTGTTGTCCATCGCCGTCAGGTACCAGCGGCCGGAGTGGGCGACGAGGCCGTAGGGGTGCACGGTTCGCTGCGAGTGTTGTCCGTTGCGGTCGGTGTAAACGATGGCGATCGGTCGGTGTTCGCGGGTGGCCGCGGCGATGTCGAGGAGGACGGCGGTTTCGACCGGGACTTCGGGGCGGGCGCCGACGGTGAATTCGGCGGTGTTCATCAGTGCGTCGAGACGAGCACCCAGGCGTGCGGGCAGGACGCGGCGGAGTTTGGCGGTCGCGCTGTCGGCGGCGTGGGCTGATGTCGTCGGATGGCTGGTGAGGAGTCCGAGCAGCACGGCTACCGCCTCGTCATCGGTCAGCATCAGCGGAGGCATCCGGTAGCCGGGAGCGAGTCGGTACCCGCCGTAGCGGCCGCGGACCGAGCGGACCGGGATATCCAGATCGGTGAGATGGGTGACGTATCGCCTGACGGTGCGTTCGTCCACGCCCAGCCGCCCAGCGAGGTCGCCGACGGTATGGGTACCGCCCGCCTGCAACATCTCGAGCAGGGCCAGTACTCGGGCAGTGGGGCGCGTCATCCGGCAATTCTCCCATCGATACCGGGCGGAAACTGTCCGGTATCGCCTCTACCGTGGGATTCGGCGGTGGAACTTCCGCCCTTCCCGACAGCAGGAGTACGCAATGAACCTCGTCTCGATCCGCCTGATCACCGACGACATCGAACGGCTGGTTGGCTTCTATCAGCGAGTGACCGGTGTCGAAGCCCGGTGGGCTACACCGGATTTCGCCGAGATCGTCACGCCGGCCGGCACACTCGCGATCGGAAGCGTGCGTACGGTGGCATTGTTCGGGGCCGGCAGCGCGCGCCCCGCCAACAATCACACCGCGATCATCGAGTTCATAGTCGGCGACGTCGACGCCGACTACCGCAGGTTGCGCGACTCCGTCGAGGACTTCGTCAACGAGCCGACGACGATGCCGTGGGGCAACCGGTCGCTCCTGCTCCGAGACCCCGACGGCAACCTGATCAACCTGTTCACACCGGTCACCGCGCAGGCTGTCGGGTAGGCCCACAGAAATCCAGGATCGGAGCGAAACATGCTGTCGGAGAACATGTCTGATCGCATGAATGCGATGCCGATCGGCGCAATTCTGCCTGCGCGCCCTTCTTGGATCAGATAGCGGCGCGGATCCCCCAGGCTGATGCGCTCCATCGTTGACCGTGTGCCTAACGACGTTCATAATAACTAACTATGGACGCTATGCCGAGGCGTGATCGGAAAGCGGAACGGCGTGAGGCGACGCGGCAGGAAATTGTCGAGGCCGCGTGGGAGATCGCACGTGAGCGGGGACTGGCGCAGCTGACACTGCGCGAAGTCGGCGAGCGGATCGGAATGCGGGCGCCGTCGCTGTACTCGCACTACGGATCGAAGAACGCGATCTACGATGCGATGTTCGAGCAGGCTTGGAGTGAGTGCGAGCGCGTCTCGCTCGACGCGCTACGCTCGGCACCCGCGGACCCTCGCGGCCTCGTGCGCGTCGTGGCACTGGCGTACTTCGATTTCGCGGTTGCCGATCTCGCCCGCTATCAGCTGATGAACCAGCGCACGATCCCGGGATTCGAACCCTCGCCCGATGCGTACGCGTCGGCGGTCCGCGCGCTCGACGAGGTCATCGCGGTGTTCGCCACGATCGGCGTGACCGACCGCGACGACGTGGAGATCTGGATCGCGGTCCTGTCCGGCCTGGTCGATCAGCAGCTCGCCAACGATCCGGGCGGGCACAGTCGGCGCAAGCTGCTGGACCGCGCCGTGGACATGTGGGCCGACAGTGTCGGCCTTCCGCCGACGAAGGAGCCGCAGAAATGACGGCTGTCGAGCAGACGGCGGTGACTGCGCGGCGCGCGGCGCTCACCCATGCCGACGCGATGCGGCTCGCCCGCGACGAGTACTTGCGCTTCGCCGACGCGGTCGCCTCGCTCGACGGTGACGACTGGACCACACCGACCGAGTGTGTCGGGTGGACCGTGCACGACCTCGTCGCCCACGTGGTCGGTATGTCCACGATGGCATCCTCCCCATTGGAGAATGTCCGCCAGACCCGGGCTGCCCGCAAGCGGTTGCGGCCCGGCCGGCAGCTCGTCGACGCCGTGACCGCGTATCAGGTCGAACGATTCGGACAGCAGACGACGGATCAGCTGGTCCGGTCGATGGCGGCCATCGCACCCAAGGCCGCGGCAGCGCGCGGACGTACCCCGAGGTTGCTGCGCAATCGAACAATCCCCGAGCAGCAACTGGTCAACGGCGCCGCCGAACGGTGGACCATCGGGTACGCCATCGACACGATCCTCACCCGTGACCCGTGGATGCATCGGATCGACCTGGCCCGGGCCACCGGGCACGCTCTCGTGCTGACCGAGGAGCACGACGGGGCGATCGTGGCAGATGTGGTCCAGGAATGGGCCGCCCGTCACGGCATGCCCTACAACCTGCGCCTGACAGGCGCGGCCGGAGGCCGATGGCATTGCGGCACAACGGATGAACGCCTAGACCTCGACGCGATCGAATTCTGTCGCATCCTCGCCGGCCGCGCCGAAGGCGCCGGACTACTGACCATCCAAGTGCCGTTCTGACACTGCACCGAATCGAGCCGACCATGACCACCACCATCGATGAGATCGCCCCCGACATCTACCGCATCTCGACGTTCGTGCCCGACATCGGCGAACAGGGGCTGACGTTCAACCAGTTCCTGCTCGCCGATGATCAGCCGCTGCTGTTCCACACCGGGCATCGCGCGATGTTCGCCGACGTCGCGGCGGCGATAGCACGGATCACACCGGTGAACCGGCTGCGGTGGATCACCTTCGGGCACGTCGAATCCGACGAATGCGGGTCGATGAACCAGTTCCTCGCCGCCGCCCCCGAATCGCAGGTCGCCCACGGTGCCGTCGGCTGCATGGTGTCGCTGGACCACATGGCCGACCGGCCACCGAGACCGCTTGCCGATGGCGAAACCATCGAACTCGGCCGGATGCGAGTGCGCCACATCGACACCCCACACACCCCGCACGGCTGGGAAGCGCGGGTGTTGTTCGAGGAAACCACGCAGACTCTGCTGTGCGGGGATCTGTTCACCCACCTCGGTGCGGGTGCGGCCCTCACCACAGACGACATCGTCGCCCCCGCCGTTCACACCGAGGACCTGTTCGCCTATTCGTCGCTCGCACCGGCGACCCCGATGATCGTCGACGGACTCGCCGAGCTCGCACCGAAAACGCTGGCGCTGATGCACGGTTCGTCGTTCACCGGCGACGGCGGCGCCGCGCTGCGCGCGTTGGCCGACAGCTACCGCCACCGCATCGGCGACGCCACGGCGTGATGGCTTGCCGCAGGCGATAGATGCCGAGCGGAAGGGGATGTTCTGCTGACCGCTTCGAGCGCGGATCAGCCCGGGGCTTGTGGTGCTGCCGCCACGGGTGCGTCCGGGGTGGGCCGTGCGCGCGGCACGGTGAAGGTCGCCAGGACCGAAGCGATCGCGACGGCGAAGCAGGCTGCTGTGTACCAGAGGTTTCCGATGGGGTCGCCGTTGGTTGTTTCGCCGTTGACGGCGGCGAAGAAATCGGGGAGCGACGCTATCCAGAGAGCGGCGAAGACGACCAGGTAGAGAGTGGCGAATCGTTGGACGAAGGGGTCTTCGTACTGCGGGGGTGTGGCGGTTCCCCGGCGTAGTTCGGTCCATTGGCGGACCATGACGATCCCGGCGACCACCGCGAGGACGGCGAGTTCCAGTGCGTAGACGATGCCGCGCACGGTGGTGCCGCTCATGCCGATGACAGTGGCGGGCAGGGGGAGCAGGAAGGTGCCGACCGAGGCCAGCAGGCCGATGACGATAGTGCGCCAGGTCAATTCGACCCCGGAGAAGTGTCGGCCGTCGTCGACGTGACGGCCGACGAAATACTGCACGCAGAAGGCCAGCGACATCGGCCACAGGGCCGCGAACACGACGACGCTGCCCATCGGGACCGAATCGAACATCGGCTGGTTGATCGGGTTGTCGATCGACCATTCCCACCAGCGCAATTGGGGACCTAGGTGGTCGAAGATCTCGTAGAAGGCGTGGTGGACGAAGCCGACGCAAGTGGCGCCGATCAGGGTGCCGAAGCGGCGGAAGATGCCGAGCATCCGGACGATGCCGAACGCCATCGTCGCCATCAGCGGGTAGATCGCGATGATGTAGATGGGTAGTCGGCCCCAGAGGAAGTCCACGGTGAAGACGTTGTGCGCGAACATCGTGTCGACGTGTTCTTCGATGCCGAACGCCGCCGGGAAGTACAGCGGCGGTTCGATGACGAACAGGTAGGCGGTGGCGCCGAACCACAACACGAGATTGGTCGGGTCGCCGTGGCGGCGCAGGCGCGCGATCGCGTACCAGAGCGCGAGAACCGCGCCGACGACGATGGTGAGCTCGAGGACCGGCAGGGTCCAGTTCTCGAGGGCGAACGGGTTGCGGAACTCGACGAGTCCGCCCGCCTCCTCGCAGGAGAAGCCGAGTTCGTGAGCGAGTTCGGCGAAGGTGGGGGAGCAGTGTTCGGCCATCGGGCTACCTTCTACGAGCTGACGGAATCGGCTGTGTACCAACGGGTTACGTCGTAACCTTCGTCATAGCGGCGAAACCACTCGTCGGCGAGTGCGGGCAGCTTCTCGTGCGCCGGATTGTGCCCGGGCGTCTGACTGCGGATGATGCCGCCCAGCGCGACGAGCTGTTCGCGCAGACCGAGATCGTCGAACGCGCGCGGCATCGTGCCGTTGTCGGCCGGCTGGAGGAACGGCAGCCACCGGCGCAGGGTCTGACCGCGGCGGTAGTTGGCGAACATCGACAGCGCGTCGACCTGCCGATCTTCCAGCGGCACATGCTCGTTGAAGCCCTCGCACGCCACCCGGATCACCTGCAACACGTGCCGGAAGATCGAGGCCGCCACCCGCATCCGGTACAGCTCGCTGTCGACCACCGAATTGAAGATGATCAGCGCCGAACTGCGGTGCTCGACTTCCTCGACGAAATGCCAGATGAACAGTGAGGCGACGCGGTCGTCGCCGGGGGCGAACAGATTCTTGTCGTTGTCGAGCATCAGCTTGAACACCGGCGTGAACGTCGCCTCGAGGTCGGCGGTGTAGGCGAGGCGGTACTTCACCGAGGTCTCGGCGGTGAGCTTGTCGAACTCGCCGATCACCGCGTCGAGGGTCTGCTGCAAGCCGGGATAGCGGCGGATCAGCGCCTTGACATGCTGGCGATGCGCCGTCGAATGCTGCCCTTCCTGGCGCATGAAGGCGTCGGCCTCCGACGCCACCTCGGGGTCGGTGATCTGCGGTTTCGCCTGCGTGATCAGCTGCACGATCATCTTCTCGAAGCCGATAGCCAGGAACGAAACGGCATTGGCCATCGACGAGAACGCCGGGTTCTGTGGATTCCACAGAAACGGCACGTCGTAGTCGGAGAACGCGAAATCCATTTTGCGGACGTGAAGGTCGGTCACGGTGAGTTACCTCGTTGGTCGGCCACGGTTGATAAAGCAATCATACGAATGAGCCTTCAAGTGTATGATCACTTTCACGGAATTCGCCCTGACCTGGGGTTGTGCTAGCGTCCACGTGGTGGCGCGTAGACGTGGGTGGGGCGGCAGTCCGCCGGGTGACGATGCGGAGGCGACGCGCCGGATCATCGCTGCCGCGGTCGAACTCATCGGCCGGACCGGTGCGGAGATCAGCATCGCCGACGTGGCGGAGTCCCTCGGTGTCATCCGGCAGACGGTGTACCGGTATTTCCCCAGTGCCGACGCGCTCATGACCGCCTCGGCCATCGCCTCGGTCGACGATTTCCTCGATCGACTCACCCGTCAGGTCAGCGGCCTGGGCGACCCGGTCGAAGCGATGACAGAGGCCGTCGTCTTCACCCTCACCGATGTTCGCCGGACCCCCCACCTGGGGATTCTGCTGTCGAGCTCGTATTCCAACGCCCACCCGGAAGGCATGACCTCCGACGAGGCCCAAGCCTTCGGTATGACCATGATCCGCCGCTTCGATGTCGACTGGGCCGCCCACGGCTACGACGAGCCCGCGCTGCGCGAACTCGTCGAATACGTGCTGCGCACCATGCAGTCGTTCTTCTTGTCGCCGGGCAACCCGGCACGCTCCGACGACGAACTGCGCCGATACCTGCGGCGATGGATGGGATCGGCGATCGGCGCGCAACAGAGGGGCTGAACGGCGAACGCGCCCGCCCGGAATTCCGGGCGGGCACGTGACCGATGCTCAGCGCGCGGCGGCGATCCTGCGTGGCTCGAGCGCGGCGGCGAGCAGATAGCTGCCGCCGCCGGCCAGTGCCAGTGCCCAGTACAGGTACGCGCCGTCGAGAAACAGTGCGGCCGTAGAGCTCACGGCCAGCCAGGCGCCGAGCGTGTACTGCAGGACGTCGCGGTACGCGACACCGCCGGCGAGGTAGAGCAGTCCGACGATCAGCCCGGACCCGGTCGGCCAGAGAGTCGCGGCGGTGTCGGGGCTCAGCGTCGAACCGAGCGCGGTGATCAGGAAGAACAGCGCGGCGAAACCGATCAGCCACGATACGCCGAGCAGGTTGCCCACGACCGCTTCCTGTCCGGTCGCGCCGCGTTGGGCTCGGAGGGAGACGGCGGTGGTCACGATCATGGCCGCCAGCAGGCCGACACCCAGCAGCGCGGTCGGTACGAATCCGGGGAGGTCGAGCAGGGGGTTCGGGCCATGGCTGAGGGCGAAGGTGCCGTGGCCGACCAGCCAGGCGAGGCCGAAGCTCAGGTAGATGGGGCGATTGTCGAGGACGGTGCGGACGGGCTGGGAAACGTACATGACTGATCTCCAGGGTGTGAGCGGGTCAGGCGCTGACGAGGACGACTTTGCCGGTGACGGTGCCGGATTCGGCGAGCTCCAGAGCTCGGGCGGCATCGGTGAGAGTGATGCGGGCCGCGACCTGGGCGGTGACGGTGCCGGCGGCGGCGAGTGCGAAGACCTGCGACAGATCTTCGGCGATCCGAGCACGGAAGCGGGTGATGTTGCGCTTGCCGGCCCACAGGTTGTAGAAGTGCGCGTTTCGCTTGTTGGGCAGCATGTTCCACCACAGCAGGCGGGCGAACAGTTTCAGCACGGGCAACCGGGAGTCGCCCTCGTCGTTCTTGGTAGCTGCCGTTCCGTAGGAAACGAGGGTGCCGCCGTCGGCGAGCAGGCCGAACGAATCGCTGATGCCGGGCCCGCCGATGTGATCGAACACCGCGTCGACACCGTGCGGTGCGATGGCCCGAACCTGGTGTGGCACATCGGCGCGGTAGTCGATCCAGGTGGCACCGAGCGCGGTGACCGCGTCGGCATGGCGAGCGGACGCGGTGCCGATCACGTGAATGCCCGCGGCACGGGCCAATTGGACCAGGGTCGAGCCGACGCCGCCGTTGGCGCCGTGGACGAGGATCGTCGCGCCCGGCTGAACAGCGGCGACGCGGTGCAGCATCTGCCAGGCGGTGATGCCGTTCACGACAAAGGTTTCCGCATCGGCGGCGTCCAGGGTGTCCGGCACGGGGATCAGATCGGCGGCGTCGAGGTCGACGTGGCTGCTCCAGCCGCCGGTCTTGGTCAACGCGGCTACCCGCTTGCCCACCAGCGTCGCGTCGTGGGCCTCGACCACCGTGCCGACCAGGTCGTAGCCGGGCACGAAGGGGAACGGCGGCTGGTCGTAGTACTTGCCGCGGCGCATCTGCTGCTCGGCGAAGGACACCCCGGAGGCATCGACTCGAACCAGTGCGCGACCCGGTGCGGGTGCGGGGAGTTCGCGTCGGGTGACGAGCAGGCCGCTGGGGTCGACGCGACCGGGCAGGACGATTTCGGTGGCGGTGGTGGTGTTCATCAGGGGCTACCTTCCGTGGTGTGTGACTGGTCAATCACTCTTGCTGCAAAAGAAAGCTCCACCCTGAAAAGGCTGGAGCGAAGGGTCAGTGGGCTTTCGGGTGGCGCATTCCGGTGGTGAGAGCGGTGGCCCACGCGCTGTCGTTGCCGTCGAGTCCGAGGGTGGTGACGAGGTGGCAGAGCTGGCCGTAGGCGATGAAGTACTGGATCTGCTCGGGAGTGCCGCCGGAGCGGCGCTGCACGAACGTGGTCACCTTGGCCAGGCCGCGGCGCAACGCGTCGGCGATTTCGGGGATGTCGGTGGCGGACTGGGCGTGCACCTGCAACATGAGCAGGCTCTTGTCGGCGATGAGTTCGGCGTAGGCGCCGCCCATGTCGTGCAGGATGGCGGCCGGGTCGGTCGCGGTGGAATTGGCCGCGCCCGTGGACATCGCGCGTTCGACGAGCTCGAAGCAGTGATCGAGCGCGGCGACGAACAGGGCGACCTTGCCGGGGAAGAGTTTGAAGACGTAGGCGGGGGAGATGTCGGCGCGCGCGGCGACGGTGTTGATCGGGGTGCCGTGGTAGCCGGTCTTGGCGAACTCGATGATCGCCGCGTCGACGACCGCGTCACGCCGGACGTCCGAGGTGGAGAGGGTGGCACCGCGCTTGGTCATGTGAGTGACTGTACACTCACTCTCTGGAGGGCGTCAACGGGTGACCGGAGATTCAGTGCAGATCGGCGAGGGCGGTGTCCACGTCCGGGCCGGTCAGGCTGTGCCGATTACTGCGCATGACCAGGCGCAATGGCCGTGGGCAGTCCTGGACAGCGGAGTGGCGATCAGTTGCCGCGACGCGCGCCGGTGCGCCGAGATGGTCGCGGACCCGGGTCATGAGGTCGTAGCGGCTGAGAGTTTCCGCGCCCGCGAGGTGCACGACGCCCGCCTCGTCGACGAGCTGCCCGAGCGCGGGCGCCAGGCTGGGTAAGTACAGCGGATTGCAGACGATATCGGTGCGCGCGTGGATCTCGGGTGCGGCGAAGCGGGCCAGGAACTTGCTCGACAGTGGACTGCGCCCGTAGACGAGGGGCAGGCGCACGACCAAGTGCCGGTCGCGTTCGAGGACCAAATCCTCGGCGGCCACCTTGGTCTCGCCGTAGACGTTGATCGGTGTGCGCGTTGCGCTTTCGTCGTAGTGCTCGGCGGTGCCGTCGAAGACATTGTCGGTCGACAGGTAGACGAGCTTCGCGCCCGTGTCGCCGATGGCGTCGAGCAGCGGGACCATCGGCGCCACGTTCGCGGCATGGGCCGCGGCGGGATCACGCTGCGCGGCACCGAGATCCACGACACCGGCGGTGTGGACAACGACATCGAAACCTCGTGCGACGAGTGCGCGCACCGCGCCGGTGTCGGCGAGATCCACCGGGGCGAGCCCGTGCCCGCCCCGGCTGGTCCCGACGACCTCATGGTTCGCGGCGAACTGCGCGTGCAGCGCGCTGCCGACGAAACCGGAGGCGCCGAGGATCAGGATCCGCACCGTGTCAGCGCGCCTGCCAGTTCGGCTTGCGCTTCTGCGCGAAAGCCATGGCGCCCTCGCGCATGTCCTCGGTCTGGGCGACCCCCACGATCTCGCGGTTGGTCTGGTCCCAGGCGGCGTCGTCGGCGAGCTTTCCGTCGATCATGCCCAGTGCGACCCGCTTGCTCGCCTGCACCGCCAGTGGCGCGTTCTCGGCGATCCGACCGGCCAGGGCCAGCGCGGCATCGAGGACCTCACCGGCGGGCACGACACGGTTGATCAGGCCCAGCTCCAGCGCGCGGGCCGCGGTGATCGGCTCACCGGTGAGGATCATCTCCATCGCGACCTTGCGGGGGAGCTGCTCGGGCAGGCGGAACGCGCCGCCTGCCGCGGCGAACAGGCCGCGGGCGACCTCGGGCAGGCCGAAGGTGGCGGTCTCGGCGGCGACCGCGAGATCGCTGGCCAGGACGAGTTCGGTGCCGCCGCCGAGGGCGAAACCGTTCACCGCGGCGATGGTCGGCTTGCTGATCGGATGCCGGACGTACCCGGCCAGGTTCCAATCCTCATGTCCCGGGGCGAGAATCGACTCACCGCGGCTCAGCGCCTTGAGGTCCGCGCCCGCACAGAACGCCCGCTCGCCCGCGCCGGTGAGGACCACCGCGCGGATCTGCGGGTCGGCCTCGGCTCGCTCGAGCGCCTCGCCGACCCCCGTGCTCACTTCGGCGTTGACCGAGTTCATGGCCTCGGGCCGATTCAGCACGATGACGAGCACATGCTCGCGTTGCTCGACGAGAACTGCGCTCACGAGTGACTCCTTCGCTAGGTGGCTGCCAGCATGACAAACCTCTTCGATCTGTATCACGCCGGACGATCTTGAATACCCGAATCGGGGATTCGTGTCCGTCGTCGTCGCGCGCACCCGGCACTCGTCGTAGGCTGCCGAACACTCGCGAAAAAGAATTTTCGGCCGGGTGTCGATCCGCAGCGGTGCCCGTTCGACCTAGGGATGAACACAGGGCCCGGCAAGCGGGTCCACACCGATCCGAGGAGACGAAATCATGAAGTTCATGCTGATCATGCGCGCCACCGACGAAGCCTGGGCCGCGGCGGCCGACATCGACTTCAACGAGATGCTCGAGACGATGGGCAAGTTCAACGACGAGTTGATCAGCGCCGGGGTGCTGGTCGCCGCCGAGGGGCTCGACGACGCGGCGCAGGGCGTGGTCGTCGACTACTCGTCGGAGACCCCGGTGGTCACCGACGGGCCCTACGGGGAGACGAAGGAACTGTTCGGCGGGTTCTACATTCTCAACGTGGCCTCCAAAGAGGAGGCGATCGAGTGGGCCAAGCGCATGCCGGTCGTCGTGCCGGGCACCAAGACCGAGATCCGACGGGTGCCGAGTATCGATGAATTCCCGCAGGACAATGTCTGGGTCGCGAGGGAGCGCGCGTGGCGTGAGGCCACCGGCCAGCTCTGAGACACGATGAGCGACCACACCGGCCGCGAGGCCGTCGCCGCCGTCTGGCGGATCGAATCGGCCCGGATCGTCGGCGCCCTCGCGCGCTACACCCGCGACTTCGCGATGGCCGAGGATCTCGCCCAGGAGGCGTTCGCGGAAGCACTGGTGACCTGGCCGCGCGAAGGCGTGCCACGTCAGCCGGCCGGGTGGTTGCTCACCGTCGGCAGACGCCGGGCCATCGACGCGTTCCGTCGCCGGGCCGCCCTCGACGACCGCTACACCGCCCTCGCCGCCGACCTCGGCGAAGGCGACGCGCTCACCGGCGGGGACCCTGTGCGTGCTGGGCACGACGTGCTGTGGGATCCCGATCAGATCGACGACGATGTGCTCGCGCTGATGTTCATCTCGTGTCACCCGGTGCTCTCGCGGGAGGCGCGGCTGGCCTTGACGCTGCGCGTCGTCGGCGGTCTGACCAGCGACGAGATCGCCAAGGCGTGCCTGGTCCCGACCGCGACGGTGCAGGCAAGGATCACCAGGGCGAAGAAGACCCTCGGCGCCGCCGAAGTCCCGTTCGAGGTGCCGCCCGTCGCCGAGCGCCGAGCCCGGCTGGGTTCGGTGCTCGGGGTCATCTATCTGATCTTCACCGAGGGGTCGTCGGCCAGCACCGGCGACGACCTCATCCGCTTCGATCTCGCGGGGGAAGCGCAGCGGCTGGCCCGCGTGCTGTCGCGGCTGATGCCCGACGAACCCGAGGTCTACGGACTGCTGGCGCTGCTCGAACTGACCGCGGCGCGATTCCCCGCCCGCACCGGTCCCGACGGTGAGCCGATCCTGCTCGAACAGCAGGACCGCCGCCGCTGGGACCGCTCGGCGATCCGGCGCGGTCGTGCGGCGCTGGTGAAAGCCGGTGCGGTCGGGCGTGGGCTGGGCGCCTACGGGCTGCAGGCCGCGATCGCCGAATGTCACGCCGTCGCACCGTCGGTCGAGCGGACCGACTGGGAGCGGGTGGTGGTGCTGTACGAGGCACTGGGCAGGCTCGCACCGTCGCCGGTGGTGGATCTCAACCGGGCGGTCGCGGTGTCGATGGCCGACGGGCCCGCCGCGGCCCTGCCGATCGTCGACGAGATCACCGCATCCGGCGCCCTGTCCACCTCGCACCTGCTGCCCAGCGTGCGCGGTGAACTACTCACCCGGCTCGGCCGCACCACCGAAGCTCGTGCGGAGCTCGCCGAAGCCCTCCGCCGGTGCGGCAACGAACGTGAGAAGACCGTCCTCGCAAACAAACTCGCCGGACTCGCCTGATCGTCGAGCACCGCGATCCGCGCGGTGTGGTGAACCGCTCGGCCATGGCCGAGCTGCCTTGTTCGCTCGGTGCTCGATCCAGCTCAGTCGGGGCCTCGGCGAACGCGGGTGATCGCCGCCGCCTTCGTGCACAGCATCGGCAGTTCGGCCAACCACCAAGTCGCGCCTGCCTTTTCGTAGGCCGCACGGTCGCGGTCGGTGGAGGCGGCCACCGCGACCGCGAAATCGTTCAGATCGCCGCGGTGTTCGGCGATGATCGCCAGCATGTCGACGAGTTCATCCGGACTCGCCTCGGGGCAGAGCCCGTCGTAGCGTGCCGCCCGCCGCAGCGGGGCCCGGTGGACGGATTGGGCGGCGACCCAGATCGGGATGCGCGGCCGCTGGAGGGGGCGTGGCAGGAATTGCAGCCCGTCCACCCGATAGGCGGGACCGTCGTGGTGGACGACCTCGCCCGACCACAATTCGGTGATCACCGTCAGCGCCTCGTCGAGTCGCTGCGCGCGGTCCCGTGGGGCGCTCACCTCGCCGAGCCGGGAGAACTCGCCGGTCGCCTCGGACCCGAGGCCGACGCCGAGGGCGAGCCTGCCGTTGCTGAGCAGATCGAGAGCCACGGTTTCGCGGGCCACGTCCTGGGGGCGCCTGCGTGACAAGGGGGTCACACGTGGACCGAACACCACCCGGCTCGTCGCGGCGGCGATCGCGGCCAGTCCGATCCAGGCGTCGCCGACAGCGAGACCCTCGTCATGGGGACGGGCCACGTGGTCCCAGACGAAGACGCCGTCGAAGCCCGCGGTCTCGGCTTCGACCGCGATCTCGGCCAGCACTCGCGGGTCGGCCAGTTCGCCGAACGGCGGCAGATATACCCCGTGTCGCAGGACCATATTCGCAGTATAGAGGCCATAAATGCCGGTCTTCGCGCGCTCGTAACGTTTGCTCGCAAAGAGGTCGGGTATTCGTGAAAGGCGACGACGAGAGGGTGTTGTGGATGTCAAGGGAATCGAAAACGGTGCTGCACCGGGCAATCGGTGCGTCGGCGATCGGTAATGCGGTCGAATGGTTCGACTATGGTGTCTACGCCTATCTGGCGACGTATATCGCGAGATCGTTGTTCCCCGGTGACGGCGAGTCCGGGATGGTCTACACACTGCTCGGCTTCGCCGTATCGTTCCTGATCCGGCCGGTCGGCGGCATGATCTGGGGTCCGCTCGGCGACCGTATCGGGCGCAAGCGCGTGCTCGCCACCACGATTATTCTGATGGCCGGATCCACTCTCGCCGTCGGCCTTATCCCGAGCTTCGACATGATCGGCATCGGCGCCCCGATTCTGCTGTACGCGCTGCGCATGATCCAGGGACTTTCCGCCGGTGGTGAATACGGTGGCGCCGCGACATTCATGGCCGAATACGCACCCGATCGCAAGCGTGGATTCTATGGCAGTTTCCTCGAGGTCGGCACGCTCGCCGGCTTCACGCTCGGCAATCTGGTCGCCCTGCTGCTGGTGAATGTCCTCGACGACGCGTCGATGAATTCGTGGGGCTGGCGCATCCCGTTCATGATCGCCGGTCCGCTCGGCCTGATCGGCATGTACCTGCGCAGCCGGGTGGAGGACACCCCGGTGTTCCGCGAGGTCGACAGCAAGGACGAGACCGAGGAAGTCTCCGGCGTCTATCGCGATCTGGTGACGAAGTACCTGCGCCCGGTGCTGACTCTGTTCGGCCTGGTGATCGCGCTGAACGTCGTCAACTACTCGCTGCTCAGCTACACCCCGACCTACCTCGGCTCCACGATCGGCATGGAGGAATCCGATGCCTTGCTCGTGCCGCTGATCGGCCAGGTCGCGATGCTGTGCACCTTGCCGTTCCTCGGTGCTCTCTCAGACCGGATCGGGCGTAAACCGATGTGGATGTTCTCGTGCGCGGCGATGATGATCGCGGTGATCCCGGTGTACCACCTGATCGGTTCCTCGCTCACCGGCGCGATCGCCGGCTTCGCGATCCTGGGCCTGCTCTACGCTCCCCAGCTGGCGACGATCTCGGCCACGTTCCCCGCGATGTTCCCCACCATCGTGCGTTTCGCCGGTGTGGCGATCGGCTACAACGTCGCCACCTCGATGTTCGGTGGCACCGCTCCGGTGGTCAACGAGGCGATCATCAGCGCGACCGGCAACAACATGGTGCCGGCGTATTACATGTTCGGTGCGTGCGCGGTCGGCCTCATCGCGTCCTTCTTCCTCATCGAGACCAAGGGTGTCTCGCTGCGCGGCACCCAGGTGCCGGGCACGCCCGAGGCGATCGAGGAACAGCGTGAACTGGGCGAGCCCGCCGAGGTCGTCGCGGTGAAATAGTTCGTGCACCGAGGGTGCGGCGTCGATGCGGCGCCGCGCCCTCGGTGTGTTCGGGCTAGTTCTTCGCGGCCGCGCGGAACACGGCGAGAGCTTCCTCGCCCAGGTGCGGTCCGCTGACCTCGATCGACACGTTCGAGCTCGCGACGACCTCGGCGCAGGTGAGTCCGAAACTGGTGCTCGGGGGCATGATCGGCCCGAATTCGGCTGCGGCCGCGGCGAAGACGATGCGACCGACCCCGGCCCACACCATCGCGGCAGCGCACATCGGGCACGGTTCGCCGCTGGCGTAGACGGTGGCGCCACGCAGTTTCGCCGCGTGGCCCGCGGCGGTCGCGAGGGTGATCGCGACCAGTTCGGCGTGGGTGGTGACATCGCCGGTGGTGTTCACCGCGTTCACGCCCTCGGCCAGAACCGCGCCGTCGTGGCCGAGGGCGACAGCGCCGAAGGGGCGGTCGCCGAGCGCAGCGGCGTGCCCGGCGAGGTCGATGGCGCGGCGCAGATGGGTGATGTCGATATCGGTCAGCTCGCTCATGAGGTGAGATCCACTTCCGTTCCGATGCCGTTGGCGCGGGCCTTGTCGATGAGCAGGCGGGCCGCGGCCAGATCCTGCAGGCCGATGCCCACCGAATTGAACAGGGTGATGTCGCGGTCGCCGCGACGGCCGGCTGCCCGGCCCGCGATCACCTCGCCGAGCTCGGTGCCCACCGCGTCCTGGGTGATCGCGCCTTCGGCGATGGCCATCAGCGTGTCGCCGGACTTGGTGAGCGTGGTGCCGATCGAGTCTACGACGACCCTGGACCGGCGCATGGCCTCGCCGTCCACCTCCCGGTGATCCGCCCTCGGCGGTGCGCCCACAGCGTTGACGTGCAGGCCCTCGCCGAACCAGGCGCCGTGGACGATCGGCTCGCGTGAGGGCGTGAGGGTGCACAGCACGTCGGCGGCACGGGTGACCGCCTCCGGGCTGTCGAGGACACGTACCTCGAGGCCGAGATCGGCTACCGCACTGCGGAATCGGTCGACGGTGGCGGCGGTGCGCGACCAGACCAGCACGGTCTCGAGCTCGCGCACGGTCGCTATCGCGCGGGTGTGCTCGACGGCCAGATTGCCCGCGCCGATCACGCCGAGTGCCGAACTCGATTGTCGGGACAGGTATTTCGTCGCCACCGCGCTGGCGGCGGCGGTGCGGACGGCGGTGACGAGGCGTCCGTCGATCAGGGCCTCGCACGAACCGTCGGCCGCCGAGGTCACCACGATCACCGACCGCTGCACCGGCAGACCGCGCGCGCGATTGGCGGGCAGGTCGGCGAGCAGCTTGACGGCGGCGGCACCGGCGGATTCGGCGGCGGCGACCATGGGCACGAAGGCGGCGCCGCCCAGTGCCATCGCCGGTGGGGCGGGGGCGAACGCGGTGCCCAGTGCCAGATCGGCGTGCGCGCGCTCGACGGCGGCGAGCACCTCGCCGCGATCGAGGACGGCGGTCACATCGGAGTGCGACAGGATCAGAGTCAACGGTGGCTCCTACGAAAGTGGTGGCGGGTCAGGAAGTTCGGGCGAAGGCGACGGTGAGGTCGCGCGGCGAGCGGCTGTTGCCGACCAAGCCGCTGACGGCGACGATCGCGATCAGATAGGGCAGCATCACCAGCAGCGCGAACGGCACATCGACACCGAGGGCGGGCAGTGCGAACTGCAGGGCCTGGGCGAGGCCGAAGAACACCGATGCCCAGATCACCCCGAGCGCACGCCAGCGGCCTGCGATCACCGCGACCACGGCGAGATAGCCGATGCCGCCGGTCATGTTGTCGCTGAACGAATGCACCTCCGACAGCGCCAGTTGCGCGCCGCCGAGGCCGGCGGCGAACGCGGCGAGCAGCACACAGCCGTAGCGGACGGCCTTCACGGGCAGACCGGTGCGGTCGGCCGCGACGGCGTCCTCGCCGATCGCGTCGATCACCAGACCCAGCTTGGTGCGGCGGGAGAACACCAACGCCAGGACGGCGACGATCGCGATGCACAGATAGCCGAGGGCGGTCTGCCCGAACAGAGCGGGACCCAGCACCGGGATATGGTGCAGCACAGGTACTGGTAGCGCGTCGAAGCCGGGAACGCTGTGGCCCTTGCCGTCGTCGAGCAGCAGACGCGCACCGTAGGTGGTGGCACCGAGCGCCAGGGCGTTGCTCGCGATGCCGACGACGATCTGGTCGGCGCGCAAGCCGATACTCCAGATCGCCTGCAACACACCGAAGAGCAGGGCAGCGAGCACCGCGGTGGCCGCGCCGAGTACCGGCGAACCGGTGGTGACGGCGCCGAGCACACCGGCGAACGCGCCGGTCAGCATCATCGCCTCGAGGCTCAGATTGAGCACACCCGCGCGCTCGCTGACCAGCTCACCGCTCGCGGCGACGAGGATGGGCAGGGTGAAACCGATTCCGCTGGTGGCGATATCGGTGACGGTGTCGAGGCTCATCGCGGCGCTCCTGCCAGATCGGCGATGCCCACCGAGGGAACCGGTTGTGGTGCGGCGGGTTCGGACTTGCGTCTGCGATAGGTCCAGATGGCGGCGCCGGCGATGAACACGATCATCAGCGACTCCACGACCGAGATGGTCGACGCGGGCACATTCGCGGCCAGCTGCAGGTTGATCCCGCCGGAGACGAGGAACCCGAGCAGCAGCGACACCGCGACCACCGCGGCCAGTGAGCCACGTGCCAGCAGGCCGACGACCAGACCGGAGAATCCGTATCCGGAGGAGAACCCTTCGGCGAGGACGAACGGCGCCGTCGCCACCAGCAGCCCGCCCGCGACGCCGGAGAACGCGCCCGCCGCCGAGAGGCTCAGGAAACGCAGCCGCCGCACCGGCAGCCCGAGCCGCGCCGCCGCGTCGGGATTGAGCCCGACCGCCCGCAATCGGGTACCGAGTGCGGTGCGGCGCACCAGGATCGCGGTGCCGAACGCGGCCACCACGGCGATCCACAGGGCAATGGTCGCGGGGGAGCGTTCGATGCCCAGCAGCGGCAGATGCGCGGCCGCGGTGAGCTGTTCGGACTGCGGCAGCGTCTCCGAGGACGTCACCGGCTGGCGCAGCAGCGCGGGCTCGTGCACGACGAGCAGCACCAGCGCCAAGCCGACGAAGTTGAGCAGCAGCGTGGTGATGATCTCGCTGGTGCCGCGCGCGACCCGCAGGTACGCCGCGATGGCGGCCCACGACCAGCCCGCGGCTGCCGCCCCGATCAGCACCGCGGGCAGGGTGATCGCGGCGGGCGCACCGGTGAGCGTGGTGCCGATCGCGGTGGCGGCGATGCCACCGGCGCAGATCTGGCCCTCGCCACCGACATTGATCAGCCCGGCGCGGTGGGCGATGGTGAATCCGACAGCCACCAGCATCAGTGTGGCCGCGACATTGAGCGAGGCGCCGATCGCGTAGTCGCTGCCGAACATGCCCTCCCACAGTGCTGTCATCGTGGCGCCGGGTGCGGCGCCGGCGACCGCGGCCAGGATCAGCCCGATCACCCCCGCCGCGAGCATCGCCGCGACGGCGACAACGATCGGGTGGTGTGCCCACTGGTGCAAGCCTGCCGGGTGCTGCTTCGAGGAAGGCTTGCCGAGCCCGCGCAGCACGCCCAGCGACGTTCGCCGAGGTGAGGGCGCGGTGGCCGCGGTCGTGGTCCGACTCGGTGCGCTCATGCCGCGACTCCCATCATCAATTCGCTGATCTGTTGTGCCGCTGCGGGATCGGAGGTCTCGATCGGTCCGGCGAGTGTGCCGCGATACGCGACGAACACTCGGTCGCACAGCGCGAGCAACTCGGGTACCTCGCTCGACACCACCAGCACCCCACAGCCGTCGGCGGCCGCATGGCGCAGCTGGGTCAGCACGAAATCGACTGCGCCGATGTCCAATCCGCGCGTCGGCTGGGCGGCGACCAGACAGCGCAGGTTCGCGGCGGACAGCTCGCGGGCCAGCACCACCTTCTGCTGATTGCCACCCGAGAGCGAGCCCATCGGCACCCACGGCCCGGCAGCGCGCACGTCGAAGCGGTCGAGTTCTGCCTGGGCGGCGCGGCCCATGGCCTGCTTGTCGAGCAGTCCGAAGCGCCGGAAGCGGCCGAGTCGGCCGAGGAAGAGGTTCTCCGCCAGGGTCATCTCGGCGACCATCGCGTCGCGGTGGCGGTCCTCGGGCACGACGCCGAGTCCGAGCCCGGTCCGGGTGGCGGGGGTGGCGGTAGTGATATCGGCCTCGGCGAGCGTGACCGTGCCGGCGCTCACCGGGGTAGCCCCGGCGAGGACCGCGACGAGCTCGCTCTGCCCATTGCCCTCGACGCCCGCGATCCCGACGATCTCGCCGGGCCGCACGACCAGACACGCCTCGTCGAGCGCCGCGCTGCCGTCGGCGCGATGCACGGTCACTCGATCGATGGTGAGAACCGGTGCGGGGGAATCGGATTCGGCAGACGACACGAGACCGGCGCTGGACGGGGTCGATTCGGTGGCAGGGCCGACCGGGAGAGCCGTTGCGGGTGAATCTGCTGTCTTCGCCGAATCGGCGGGATCCAGGCCGATGGTAGCGGCGACGGTCGGGTCGAGGTCGGCAGCGGTGCGGCCCACCATCGCGGTGAGCAGCTGGGCGATGGTGGTGTTCGACATCCGCCCGCCACCGGCGACCGTGCCGCGGCGCAGCACGGTCGCGGCATCGGCGACCCTGGCCACCTCACCGAGTTTGTGCGTCACCAGGACCACCGCTTTGCCGTCGGCGGCGATGGCGCGACAGGTGTCGATCAACGCGTCGATCTCGGCCGGATCGAGCACTCCCGTCGGTTCGTCGAGCAGGATCAGCGCCGGATCACGCAGCAACGCCTTGACGATCTCGACTTTCTGCCTGGCGCCGACCGGCATGGTCGCGACCTGCTGGCTGAGGTCGACGCGCAGGCGGTAACGCTGCGCGATCTCGTCGAGCCGGTCGGTCAGTTCCTTGCGGCGCGACCGGAGTCCGTGCTGGGTGAGCAGCAGGTTCTCCGCGACGGTCATGGTGGTGACCAGACTGAAGTGCTGGTGCACCATGGCGACACCGGAAGCCATCGCGGCGGCGGGGGAGTCGGGCCGGAAGTCCTTGCCGCCCAGCTGCATACGTCCGGTGTCCGGGTGGTAGCCGCCGAAGACGACATTGCACAGCGTGGACTTGCCCGCGCCGTTCTCGCCGAGAATGCAATGGACAGTGCCGGATTCGACGGTGACGTCCACATCGTGCAGCGCCTGCACGTCGCCGAAGCGCTTGCCGACCCCGTGCAGGGTCAATGCGGGAGTGTTCATCGTGGATCAGTACGGCTTGACCGCGCCGGTGGACAGGGCCGTTTTCGCCTTCGCGAGTGCGTCGGCGACCCCGGAGTCCTTGCTGCACAACACGAAATCTGTGCCGTCGTTGGGCGAGGTCAGCCCGAAGCGCACGTTCTCGGCCTTCCACGAGTTGTCCAGAACGGCCTTCACCGCGAACTCGACCTCGGCGCCGATATCGGTGTGTACGTAGCCCAGATACGCCGGGTTGGTGCAGTCGCCGGGGATCGGGCCGCCGACCATCGTGGCGTTGGACTGGGTGGCGGCCTGCTCCATGCCCGCCTTGCCCAGGTTCACGATCTGGCCGAGCGTGCCGGCGCCGGCGCCGTAGTCGGCCAGTGCGGCCTGCTTGGCCTTGGCGGGATCGTTGAAGTCGCCGACGTACTGCGGGGTGAGCACCTTCGCGTCCGGCTTGGCGAACCGGGCGCCGTTGCCGAAGGCGTTGGCGGCGTTGACGATCGCGGGCAGTTCGACGCCGCCGACGAAGGCCACCGTGCCCGACTTCGACCCCGCCGCCGATACCGCGCCGCTGAGGAATTCGGCCTCGGCCTGCTGCGGGTCGTAGTTGGCGAGTGGCTTGGCGTCGGCCGGTCCGCCGATCTCGACGAACTTCACGTTCGGGAACTGCGGCGCCACCTTGCGCACGTCGGCGTCGGTCTGGCCGCCGAGGGAGATCACCAGGTCGTTGGTCGAGGCGAAGCGGACCAGGGCCTGCTGGTAGTCGCTGGCGGCGACCTGTTCGACCTTGCTGAGTTCCACCTTGTCACCCAGTGCGTCGGCGATGCGCTGGTAGCCGAGATAGCCCGACTGCATGAAGCCGGTGTCCGACAGCGAGCCGGGGAAGAACACGCCGACCTTCAGCTTGCCGCCCGACGCGGTGGTGTCGGCGGAACCGCAGGCCGACAGGAGGGCAGCGGCGGCGAGAGCGGCCGAGCCGAAGGCGATCGCGCGCCGAGTGGACTTGTGCACGGGGTACTCCTTGATCGAACGAACCGCTCACTTAGCGGTATACCGTTAAGTGTCAGCCTGGGGCCCGGAGATGACGGGCGGATTACCGAAAAGTAAGAAACGGTCGCATGCCGCGAGCGGACTACCGTGGTGGCGTGCAGGAGCAGAAGGATGGTGCGGTGGCAGACGAACCGGCGAAGAAGTCGCTGCGGGATCAGGCCTACGAGGAGTTACGTGACCGGATCATCGATCTGCGCTTGAGCCCTGGTCAGCGGCTCGTGGAACGCGACCTCGCCACCGAGTTGGCCATCTCGCGGATCCCGCTGCGCGAGGCGCTGCAGATGCTCGAACGAGAAGGTCTGGTCGTCATCGTGCCGCGACAGGGCGCGATCGTCGCCCCGTTCACGGTGACCGACGTGCGTGACCTCTTCGACGTTCGCGAAAGCCTCGAAGTCCTCGCGGCGCGCTTGGCCGCCGAACGCGCCGAGCCGGCCGACCTCACCGCCCTGCGCGCGCAGCTCACCGCGGCCCGCCAGGCCACCGCCCGTGGCGACCAAGCCGCGATCGCCGCCGCGAACGCGGGCTTTCACGCCGTGATCGTCGAAGTGTCCGGCAACCCGCTGTTGCAGTCGTTGTTGCGCCCCTTGGAATCCCGAGTCCGCTGGTTGTTCCACCTGACCAAGGAACGCGACCCCGGCACCCAATGCGACGAACACGAAGCCCTCTACGCCGCCATCGCCGCGCACGACTGCGACGCGGCCGCCGAAATCGCCTACCGCCACGTCGCTTCCGGCCGTGAGCCCAGCCTGGCCCTGTCTGCCCAATGGTCCATGCCCGACATCGACCCCGTCTCGGCCACCCGCACCCGCCAGCGCGGCTCCCACCGCGAGAAGACCGCGTAGATCGCGGCGTTTCGGGTCTAGTCGGTCAGTAGCTTCAGGACGAGTGGGCGGGACATGGTTCCGGCGACTCGGCGGGCGAGCTGATTCGCCCCGGCCCCGGCGGCGTGGGCGGTGCGCAGGGCGGTTGCGAGTTCCGCGCGGGCGACATCGGCGGCGGCCTGGGCTTCGCGAAGGCGGCGGGCGGCGTCGTCCACCGGGGTGGTCAATGCATTGACCGGTCCGGGGAGGGTGGCGTCCGGCTGTGGCGCGACGGGTTCTGGCGTGGCCGCGAGGTTGCGCAGTGCGGACCGGGCGAATTCCTTCACGAACTCGCGGGTGGCGTCGGTGTCGGAGGCGGCGTCGCCGAGTAACAGGCGGGTGGTCTGGGGGACGGCGTGGGTCCAGTTGGCGAGACCGCACAGGGCCAGCAGGAGGCGGCCCGCCTGCTTCTCGTCGACGCCGAATTGTTCTTGGGCACGGTCGAATTTCTGCCCGTAGTGGTCAGCGCGCCAACCGTCGACATCGTGCGCGTCGGCGCCGCGGTGCAAACCCTCCCAGAGCAGCAGGCGCAGCAGCTGCGGATGGTCGCGGTGGTAGTCGAAGAGCTTGCCGACGTAGTCGCCGGGCTCGGTCTCGGCGAGTGGCTGGACGACCTCCATGAATTCGCGCATGGTGTCGACGATGATGACGTCGAACAGCCTGTCCTTGCTGCCGAACAGGCCGTAGATGCGTTCCTTGTTGACACCGGCGGTCTCGGCGATGCGATCGACGCGGGCTCCGGCCAAACCGTACTGCGCGAATTCGGCTCGCGCCGCACGCAAGAGGGCCTGTCTGGTCGCGTCGCTGCGTTTGATGGTGCTCGCCGTCATGGGGCCGACTTTACCAGGGCTTTAAACCAACTATTTGGTTGACTCCGCCTCTGCGCGAGCCTACTGTCGTCGACATGGCATCACCGACAGTCCAGCGTCCGGTCGGAAGTCCGGCCCCTGCCCGCGTTCGCGACACGTCGCCCCGTACGCACACCGGGCGCACCCTCCCCGTTTTCGTGCTGTCGGCCCTGCTGGCCACCGGCCAGATGTACACACCAATTCCCCTGTTCGAAGCGATGAAAGCAGAGTGGAGTGTGGGTTCGGGGGCGATGACGTGGGTCATCAGCGCCTTCGCCTTCGGCTACGCGGGCGGCTTCGTGCTGTTCGGCCCGCTGTCGGATCGATACGGCCATCGCCGGGTCCTGGTCACCGGCATGCTCGTAGCCGCGGTGGTCACTCTGTTGACCGGTCTGGCGTTCAGCGCGCCCGTGGCCGTCGCGCTCCGGATCGTGCAGGGCCTCGTCGTCGGCTCCATTCCGCCCGCGATCATGGCCTACGTCGGCACACGCATCGCGCCGGGGCACCGGGCCGTGGTCACCATGTCGGTGGCCACCTCCTTCCTGGCCGCCACCGTCATCGCCCAGATCGTCTCGCAGGCCGTGGTCGCATCGTTCCCGTGGCGCACCGTATTCCTCGGATCCGCAGTCGTTTTCGCGGCCTTGGCCTTCGCGCTGCGGGCAGTCATGCTCGATGACGCCCCCACCGGCCGTGACCTCCCGCTGCGCCACAGCTACGCCGCCATTCCCGCGGTGCTGCGCATCAAGCCGCTGCTCCCGATGCTCGTGGCGGGCGCCCTGAGCATGGCCGTCATGGTCGGCATCTACACCGGGATCGAGCTCACCGGCCTGGTCACCGGTTCCGGCGAACTGCTGACCCTGCGGGCGGGCGCCCTGCCGGTGATGATGGCGCTGCCACTGCTCGCCATTCCGCTGGCGCGCCTGTCGAAGCCCACCCAGATGGTGCTCGGCGTGCTGATCGCGGCCACCGCGATGGTCGCCGCGACCTTCGAAGGCTCGCACCTGGCGGTCCTCACTGTGCTGCTGGCGGTCCTGGTCGGTGGCCTCGGCGTCATCGCCCCCGCGGTCTTGCAGAGCGCGGGCGAACTCGGCGGCGCTGCCCGCGCGGCAGCCTCTTCGGTCGCCATGTTCAGCTTCTACGTCGGCGCGACCCTGGGACCGATCGTCGCGGCAGCGACTGCGCCACACGGCTTTTCGACCCTGGCGTGGACCCTGGCGCTGCTCCTGGTCCTTGCCCTCTGCCTGACTCTGCTCGGCGCTCGCCTGCAGCGCTCGGCGCGTCTGGCGGCCGCTACCGAATGAACGTCGCCTGGCTCAGGGAACGCCGCGGTGTCACAACCGGCGGATTCCGCGTGCGACCTCGGCAAACGATGACCCGGTCCGGAGTCCTGTCCGCAGTTTCGGATGACACGCGCCGAGGTCGACCATCACGGCGTAGGTCAACCCGTGGTCGCGCCGTTCGGCGATCTGGTCGAGCACCTGCGCCGGTGTGCCGACCTGGAAGACCTCTCTGATCAACGACAGCGGTGCGCGTCGACCGTATTCCAGCGCGGTGGCCTCGTCGATGGTCTGTGGGAGGATGTCCTGGGCGCCGGAGAACGTGGGACCCAACGGATGCTCGACACCATGGCGCGCCCAGGCCTGCGCGGACGCGGCGAGCATGTAGGCGCGGATCACCGCCGAGTCGAGGATCTCGTCGACAATCGTCTGCGACTTCGCGGTGATGATCCACTGCCATCCGGCGGCTTGGACCGCAGACGGGTCGCGCCCGGCATTCGAGGCCGCGGTCCTGATCGTGTCGAGCTTGTCGCGGTATTCGGCCGGGCTACTCGGAAAGGCGGGCAGCCACGCGTCGGCGAATCGACCGGCCACCCTGAGCATGCGCGGTCCGTGCGCTCCCATCCAGAGCTCCGGTCGGGTACCGCGGTGCGGCGGCAGCGCGAAGACCGCGTCGCGCAAAGGGAAGAATTCGGAATCCCGGGAGATCGGCTCACCGTGGGACTCCCACAGTGCCCGAATCGTCGCGACAGCCTCCTCGAAGCGCGCCACCGGGCGCTGCCAATCGACACCGTAGGGCTCGTTGTTCTCGCGTTCTCCCGGACCGATCCCGAGAATCGCTCGCCCGCCGCTGAGCAGATGCAAGGTCGCGGCGGCCTGTGCGGTCACCGCCGGATGCCTGCGACCGGCGTCGGTGACTCCCACCCCGAGCCGAAGCCGACTCCACCGATTCCGCGCCGCCGCGCGCCCGAGCAGGGTCCACGGTTCGTAGTACGCGTCCGCGGCGGGCACGACCCGCGCGCCGCCCGCATGGCTCGGCTTCCACACCGACGAGGGAAACAATCCGATCAGATGGTCGACGACCCACAGGGAGTCGGCACCGGTCGTCGCGGCGACGAACTTCGCCACGCGGTGGGTGAAATCCGGCGCATAGCGGGAATGAAGACCCGGATCGACTATTCCGGTCCTGACTCGTGCCATGGGCTGCTCCCACTACTCGATGTCATTACTGCGGTCTCCATGTCGACCGGCTCGATTATCCCACCGATCAGCGGTAAGCCGGATGTTCCTAGCCCGCGGCGTGCAGGGCGAGCCGGGCGGCGCGGATCGCCGGGTGCAGGCCGGTGCCGTTGCGGTATACGAGCTGGGTGTGGCGGCGGATCGGCAGGGGAGTGAGGGTGATTTGTTCCGGAGGTGCGTAGAGGGCGAGGGCAGGGACGATGGCGGTGCCCGCGCCTGCGGCGACGAGGGTCAGGACAGTGTCGAAGTCGTCGGCGTGGTGACGGATATGGGGAGTGAATCCTGTTGCCTGGCAAGCTCGGATCGTCAGGGTATGGCACAGGGTGCCGGGGGTACCCGCGATCCAGGGGGATCGACGGTGAGCTGCCAGCGAGTCCTCGGTGGGTACGGGGGCCCGCGTGGCCAGGTAGACGGTTTCGGTGTGGAGGGGTTCGCTGTGCAAAGAGGGGTCCGCGTCGGCGGGGACCAGGTCGTAGTCGTGGGTGAGCGCGATATCCAAGGTGCCCGCCCGCAGGGCGTTCGGGATGTCGGCGGGGTCGATTTCGGTGACGGTGAGTTCCAGGCGAGGGTGATCGGTGCTCAGGGTGACGAGGGCGGGGGACAGCAGGGTGCGCGCCGCGGTCGGGAAGGTACCGATGCGGAGGATTCCTGCCAGTTCGTCCCTGGTAGAGGACAATTCGGACTCGGCGTGCTCGAGGGCGGCCAGGATCGTCTCGGTGTGACCGACGAGGAGCTGGGCGGCGGGGGTGAGGGCGACGCGGCGGCCCGAGCGTTCGAGCAGCGCGACGCCCGCTTCGCGCTCGAGGGCGGTGAGCTGTTGGGAGACCGCCGAGGGCGTATAGCTGAGCGCCTCGGCGACCGCGGCGATGGTGCCGCGATGGGCGAGTTCGCGGAGCAGGCGAAGTTTGCGGACATCGAGCATCAGTTCAGCTTACGGTCGTCATCATGAATGTGAACTGGACCTGATGGTGGACCTGGCTCGACGATAGAGTCATGACATCGCTACACGGCCTCTTCGTCCCTCTGATCACACCGTTCACCGCCGACGGGGCCGTCGAGCCCGCGGCACTGGAACGACACGCGCACGCTGTCCTCGACGCGGGTGCGACCGGACTCGTCGCGCTCGGCACCACGGCCGAGCCGTCCGCGCTCACCGCCGCCGAGCGCGCGCGAGTCCTGGATATCTGCGCGGGCGTCTGCGGCGACCGCGGCGCACCGCTGATCGCCTGCGCGGGAGGCAACGCCACCGCGGAATCGGTGCGCGCGATCGCCGAACTCGCGCGACCGGTCGCGGCCGTGCTGGCGGTGGTGCCGTACTACGTGCGACCGAGCGAAGAAGGGGTGATCGCGCACTTCACGCAGTTGGCGGCCATCAGTCCGGCTCCGCTGCTCGTCTATGACGTGCCGCACCGCACGGGCCGCCCATTGAGTGGCAGCACGCTGATTCGTCTCGCGAACACGCCGAACATCGCCGGCTTCAAGCACGCCGTGGGCGGAATCGACGCGGCCAGTGTCGAATTGATGGCCGCGCACACCCCGGCGACAGTGCTCAGCGGCGACGACCGGTTTGCCTCCGCGCTGCTGGCCCTCGGAGCGCACGGTGCGATCCTGGCCGCGGCCAATATCGCGCCCCGCGAATACGCCGATCTCATCGAGGCATGGCACGCCGGCGACATCATCAGGGCCCGCGCCATCGGCGACCGTCTCGACGCGCTCGGTGCGGCCCTGTTCGCCGAGCCCAACCCGACGGTCATCAAGGCGGTGCTCGCCGAGCGTGGCCAGATCTCCAGCGCGGCCGTTCGACTGCCGATGCTGCCCGCATCGAGCGTGGCGACGAGGGCGGCGCTCGTGGCGAGCGAGGCGGCGACGATCACGCGGGTGTGACATCGACCAGATCACGAACAGAAAATTTCACTGGTCATCGGCAGCGAAAGGTGCTTGGGTTAACCGGTGACGAAACCTCCGGATATCGGCGCGGCCGCGCCCGATCGCACTCCTGACAAGCTGGATGCCGCCGTCTTGAAGGTGGCGGGCGTCGTCGTCCTCGGCGCGGTGATGTCGATTCTCGACATCACCGTGGTCACCGTGGCGATCCCGACGTTCATGCAGGACTTCAACGCCTCCGTCGAGGTCGTCGCCTGGACCATGACCGGTTACACCCTGGCGCTGGCCTCGGTCATCCCGATGACCGGCTGGGCCGCCGATCGCTTCGGCACCAAACGCCTCTATATGGCGGCGCTGACCTTCTTCATCATCGGGTCGGTGCTGTGTTCGATGGCGTGGAGTATCGAGTCGCTGGTGGCCTTCCGCGTCGTCCAGGGCATCGGCGGCGGCATGCTCATGCCGCTGGGTATGACGATCATGACCCACGCCGCGGGCCCGCAGCGGATCGGGCGCGTGATGGCGGTACTCGGCGTGCCCATGCTGCTCGGCCCGATCTGTGGCCCCATCCTCGGTGGCTGGCTCATCGACTCCTTCAGCTGGCACTGGATCTTCCTGATCAACCTGCCGCTGGGCATCGTCGCGCTGATCCTGGCCTGGATCGTGTTCGCTCCCGACAAGCCCAAGCCCTCGGAATCGTTCGACTTCCTCGGCATGCTGCTGGCCTCGCCGGGTCTTGCGCTGTTCCTCTTCGGTGTCTCCTCCATTCCGGAGAAGGGCACCGTGATGGCCGCGCGTGTGCTGATTCCGGCGATCATCGGCGCGGCGCTGCTGGTGGCGTTCGTGTTCCACGCGCTGCGCACCGAGCATCCGCTGATCGACCTGCGGCTGTTCTCCAACCCGTCGCTGCGCTACTCCGTGCTCACCATGTCGCTGTTCGCGACGGCGTTCTTCGGCGCAGGCTTCCTGCTGCCGAACTACCTGCAGCAGGTGCGCGGGGAGACGGCGTTCGACTCCGGTCTGCTCATGGCCCCACAGGGTATCGGCGCCATGCTGACGATGCCGATCGCGGGATTCCTGGTCGACAAGATCGGCCCCGGCAAGATCGTCATGTTCGGCATCACTTTCATCACCCTGGGCCTGGCCGGGTTCACCCAGCTGGGCGCCGACACCTCCTACCTGCTGATCGGTGGCGCGCTGTTCGTGATGGGTCTCGGCATGGGCTGCACCATGATGCCGGTGATGACCGCCGCGATCCAGACGCTCTCGCACGCACAGGTCGCGCGCGGTTCGACATTGATGAACATCATCAACCAGACCGCGGCGTCGATCGGCACCGCGACGATGTCGGTAGTGCTGGCCGCCCAGCTCAACGATCACCCGGAGGCGAAGGTCGCGATCGGCGCCAACGCCCGGCCCGATCTCGCCGCGCAGGTTCCCCCGTCGGTCATCGAGCAGGGCCTCGACCTGGCGGCGACAGCGTTCAGCAACACGTACTGGGTCACCGTGGTACTCGC
The DNA here is from genome assembly GCF_042668615.1 of Nocardia sp. NPDC057272. Lineage (NCBI taxonomy): Bacteria > Bacillati > Actinomycetota > Actinomycetes > Mycobacteriales > Nocardiaceae > Nocardia > Nocardia sp. NPDC057272. The sequence continues at coordinate 72,062 of NZ_JBHUYK010000029.1, forward strand.
GCTGCTGACCCTGATCCCGGCGTTCTTCCTGCCGCGAACCAAGCCGAAGGCGCCGATCGACGCCGAAGTTGTGGCGCTGGCCTGATCGTCATACGCAGAAAGCCCGGACGGAACACCCTGTTCCGTCCGGGCTTTCGCGTCGGGGTTCAGCCGTAGAGCTTGACGAACATCTCCAGGGAGCGCTCGATATCGCCGCGCAGGGCTTTCGCGACGGCGGACCCGATCGGCCCGAACAGCGGCGCACCGCCCAGATCGATGTCGACGCTCACCTTCGACCCGCTGCCGCTCGGCTCGACGAGCATGCCGAGGCCGAACTTGGTGCCACCGATACCCGTGCCGGTGAGGGCGAGCTTGCGCGGCGGTTCGGCGGTGCGCACGGTCCAGGTGACCTTGTTGCGGAAGCCCTTCACCCGGGCGATGCCGACGAGAACAGTGCCCGGCGTCAGCTCCTCGGGCAGTGTTCCGCGCCATGCCTCGTGAATGGTCAGCCAATCGCCGAGGTGCGGAAGGTCGGACGCGTGCGCCCAGGCCTGGTCCGGCGGGACGGGGACATCGACGGAAAGCTTCAGTTTCGCCACGCCGGGATAATATCCGGTACCCGGGGTTCCGCGAGCATCGGCTCGAGGCATAGCGAACCAGAATAGATCAACTGTCCAGTAGCGTGTCGTGTTTCGAGCGGGAAACATGATGTCGGACAGCAAGATCCGTGTCGCGATTGTTACGTGTGCTGCTAATGTGTGCGGGTCGCTGGAATCGGGGCGTGTGAATCGGGTATCCGAAATCACCCCGCGGTGGACAGCGAATGCCTCGGCGGGCCGGCCGGCGAGGGCCACCGGCGACAGCGCCGTGTGGTCGAGGACGACGAAAGATCTGATGAACTCAGGAATTGCGGTGCTGTTGCTCGTCATCGGTGCGCCGCTGTTACTGCTCGCGGTCGCGGTCAGTGTCATGGCCATGCGGAACGAGCGCCGACAGCGGCAGCGCGCCGACGCCGCCATCCGGGAACGCCTCGCCTGCGAGAACGCCTTGATGCAGCTGGCGCAGGGCACCCTGCCCGCGATCACCGCCGCGGTGCGCCGCCACGAGATCCCTTCGGTCGCGGTGGAACTGCCGGTGGAACTGGGTGATTCGCAGTTCGGCCAGGCGCTGCAGTGGATCGCCACGGGTCATGCCGAAGACCTGCGCGTGGTCGCCGAGGAAACCAGGGTGATGGTCGAGCGCTACGGCGAGCAACGTCGCCTCGGTGAGATCCAGGCCGCGCAGGAACAGACCCGCGGTGAGCTCTCGGCATCCTCGCGGGCGGCCACCAGCGCAGCGGTGCGCTCCTTCGGCACCTCGGTGGTGAGCCTGGGCACCGACCTCGGCCAAGTCGTCAGTGCCGCACTGCGTGAACATCGCGACGACGCCATCTACGAAACGCTCACCCGGATCGACCACACCGTGCAGCAGATGATCCGGCAGGCGCAGTCCTACGTGATCGTCTCCGGCGGCCTGCCCGGTCGCCGGTGGCCACAGCAGTCGCTCACCGATGTGGCGGGCGGGGCCACCGGGCGGGTCAGGGAATACCTGCGGGTACGGGCGGCGCAATCGGACCGGATCGTGATCAGTCGCGCGGTCGAACCGCTCGTACACACCATGGCGACCCTGCTCGACAACGCGCTGCGTTACTCACCGCCGTCGTCGTTCGTCGAGATCGGTTTCCAGGAGGGCCATCACGGCGTCACCGTGATCATCGACGACGCGGGCATGCGGATGAGCCCCGAGCAGCTCGAGGACGCGCGACTGGTGCTCAGCGGCGAACGCGCGGTCGACATCCACGATCTCGGTCCCGCGCCGAAGGTCGGCTTCCCCGGCATCGCGGCACTGGCCCGGCGCTACGGATTCTCCGTGCACGTCGACGGGCCCAACATCTTCGGTGGCATGCGGGCCATGGTGTATGTACCGTCGGCGCTGCTGGTGAGCGGCGACGCCCCTCGACTGCCCGAGCCCGAACTCGCCGCGCCCGCACACATTCCCGTGCCGGTCGCCGAGATCGAATCGCCCGGCGCCGACGTTCACGAGATCACCAGCGGCGGGCTGCCCAAGCGCCGCCGCAGACCGGTTGCCCCGGATTCGGCGGGGGTAACGACCGAGTCGGGGCACGCGCGCCCCGACCTCGCCGCTGCCTGGCGCAGCGGATCCCGCAGCGGTCGTGCCGCTGCGGCCGAGCGAACCACGGAAGGAACAGCCGATGAGCACACCGGTAGCCGATAGCACCAACCGATTGGCGTGGCTGCTCGAGGATCTCGAGATCCCCGGCGTCCGCTTCGCGGTCCTGCTGTCCGAGGACGGGCTGCGCATCGCCCACTCCCGTGGCGTGAGCAAAGACGACGCCGAGCGGTTCGCCGCGGCGGCCTCCGGCCTGCGCTCGCTCGGCAAGGCGCTCGGTGAGTTCTGCGGCGGCCCGTCGAACGCGGTGCGCCAGAACATGACCGAGTACGACGAGGGCATGATCATGATCACCGCCGCCGGTGCGGGCGCGCTGCTCGGCGTCGCCACCACCGCCGATGTCGATGTCGCGCTGGTGGCGCATCGGATGAACGAACTGGCCTCGCGCGTGGGTCACGAGATCGGCAGCGCGCCCCGCCTAGGCGGGAGGAATTGAGCCGCGGCAGGCGCGATCCCGACCTGGTGCGGTCCTATGTGCGCACCGGCGGGCGGGTGCGTGCCGCTCATGATCTGGACCTGGTGACCCTGGTCCGTGCCGTCGAGGACGCGCGGCCCGATCACCGCCCCGACGAACGTCGCCTGCTGGCTCTCACCAGCCGCCGCGGCGCGTTGTCGATCGCCGAGCTGTCGGCCTATCTCGACCTGCCCGCCTCCGTCGTGAAGATCATCGTCTCCGATCTGCTCGACAGTGGTCATCTGCACTGCCCCACCCCGGCACAGGTGAAGCCGGAACTCGCACTGATCAAGGAGGTGCTGCATGGCCTCCGCGCCATCGCGGGATGAGGTCGACTACGTCGCGGAAACCGTGACACGGTCGGTGAAGATCCTGGTCGCAGGCAATTTCGGTGTCGGCAAGACCACCTTCGTGTGCGGGGTGTCCGAGATCAGGCCACTGCGCACGGAAGAGACGATCACCGAGGCCAGTATCGGTGTCGACGACATGGCGGGCCTGGGCAGCAAGGTGTCGACCACGGTCGCACTGGATTTCGGCCGCATCACCCTGAATCCCCAACTGGCGCTGTACCTGTTCGGTACGCCGGGCCAGGAACGGTTCGCCCCGCTGTGGGAGGAACTGGCTCGGGGCGCTCTCGGCGCGCTGGTTCTCGTCGACACCCGCCGTATCGAGAAGGCCGACGACGTGCTCTCGGCGCTGGAACAGCGCGGCGTGCCGTACGCGGTGGCGGTGAACGAGTTCGAAGGATTCCGGCGCTACCCGCTCGAGGAGGTGCGCGAGGCGCTCGACCTCGCGCCCGGGACCCCGGTGATCGCGCTCGACGCACGTCGCCGTGATCAGGGCCTGCGCGCACTGATCACGTTGGCGGAATACCTCTTTCGCAGACAGGAATCAACAACGTCATGACGGTCGATATCGCCGCCGACGAACGGGTGGCGATGTGGGCACCCGAATTCGCCGCCGACCCACAGGCGGCCTACCAGCGGATGCGGCGCCGGTTCGGCTCGGTGGTGCCGGTGGAGTTGTCGCCGGGCATCCGGGCCACGCTGGTGATCGGCTATCACACCGCCGTGCGCATCCTCAACGATCCGGAGCACTTCCCGGCCGACCCCCGGATGTGGCAGCGCGACATCCCGCTGGACTGCCCGGTGCTGCCGATGCTGCAGTTCCGCCCGGCCGCGCTGCGCACCACCGGCGCCGAGCACACCCGATACCGGCAGGCCAATGTCGCCGGGATCGCCGGGGTGGATCTGTACGCGATGCACAGCACCGTCGAACAGTTCGCCATCCCGCTGATCAACAGCTTCTGCGCGACCGGGACCGCGGACTTGTTGAGCCAGTACGCGTTTCCGCTGGTGTTCCAGGCACTGAACTCGATGCTCGGGTGCACGCCCGAGATCGGGCAGCAGGTCGCCACCGGGATGGCGCAGATCTTCGAAGGCGACGACGCCGAGGCGGGCAACAACCTGCTCGCCTCCGCACTGGCCGATCTGGTGGGGTTGCGCCAGCGCGAACCCGGTGACGACGTCGCCACCCGCCTGCTCCAGCACCCGGCGGCGCTGACCGACGAGGAAATGGTGCACCAGCTGCTGGTGCTCTACGGCGCGGGCATCGAGCCGATGCTGAACCTGGTGGTCAACACCTTGCGGCTGATGCTCACCGACGACCGGTTCGCCGGAAATGTGCTCGGCGGCAGCCTGTCCACGCGCGACGCGCTCGACGAAGTGCTGTTCACCGACCCGCCGCTGGCCAACTTCTGCATGACCTACCCGCGTCAGCCGATCCTGGTCGACGACACCTGGCTGCCCGCACACGAACCGGTCGTCATCAGCATGTCGGCCTGCAACAACGATCCGGCCATCGCCGGGCGCGATGTCGTCGACAACCGGGCGCACCTGGCCTGGAGCGCGGGGCCGCACGGGTGTCCGGCCAAGCCGGTGGCGTACCTGATCGTGCAGGACGCGATCGACCAATTGCTCGACGCGCTCCCGGAATTGACCTTGGCGGTGCCTGTCGAGGACCTGGTGTGGCGGCCCGGCCCGTTCCATCGGTCGCTCGCGGCGTTGCCCGTGAGTTTCCCGAAGACACCGCCGCTGCCGATGCCCTGAGATCGGACCGCACGCAGCGCCGGCCGCCACACCGCTCCGCGAGATTCAGGCGATCTCGGCGGGCGCGGTCAGTGCGGCCTGCATGGCCACGCCGTCGACGTAGGTGTGCTTCGCCTTGACCGCGCCGTCCTCGACGGTCACCATGTCCGCGATGTCCACATCGACGGCGCTACCGGTGACCGAGGTGCCGGACAGCTTCCATCGCACCACCCAGAAGTCGTCGCCGACGCGCAGGTCGACCTGGGTGAAGGTCAGATCGGGGACGAGGGCGAAGGTTTCCGCCGCGGCGGTGCGGATCTCGGCCCGCCCGTGCGCGGGTGCGCCCCCGGAGTGGAGGTGGAAGACCGAATCGGGTGTGTGGAGCGCGGCGATCCGATCGGGGTCGCGCTCGGCCCAGCAGGCGTGATAGCGCTCGAACAGATCCTTGGTGGCATCGGACATGGTCCCCAAGCCCTTCCAATATACAAACAGTATGACTGTATGTTCCCGAACCTGGTGTGGCCGGTCAAGAGGCAAAGGGCCTCGGATCTGCCGCGACCGCCGTCCTGCCCTAGACTTCGACGTCGCCATGAATCCTGATCGCCGGACCCAAGCCGAACGCTCGGCCTCGACACGTGCCGCGGTGATCCGTGCCGGACGAGAGCTGTTCGGGCAGTTCGGGTATGGCGCGGTGAGCACGATCGCGGTGGCCGAGGCGGCTGGGGTCAGTCGCGGCGCGCTCTATCACCAGTTCGGTGAGAAGCGGGATCTGTTCGAGGCGGTGTTCGAGGATCTCGAGCGCAGCCTGGTCGAGGTGATCGCCACCGCCGTGGCCGAGGCACGCGCCGAGGATCCGATCGCGAGCCTGATCGTGGGCTGCCTGGCGTGGTTGCAGGCCTCGACCGCGACCGAGGTGCGCCGGATCGCGCTGCTCGACGCGCCCGCGGTGCTCGGGTGGGCCCGGTGGCGCGAGATCGAGCTGCGCCACACCATCGGTCTGGTGGAGAACGCGATGGCCGGTGCCATGGCCGCCGGCCGGATCAGGAAGCAGCCGGTGCGGCCGCTGGCGCTGGTGGTGGTCGGTGCGCTGGACGAGGCGGCGCAGTACCTGGCGCATTCGGCGGACGCGGGGGATATCGTCGCTGTCCGCGCGGTGATCGAGCAGCTCATTGCCGGCCTCGCCGTCGACCAGGGCAGGTAGTTCGCAGACACAGTAGGTTAGGCTTGCCTAATGACGACTGGGACTGTGAATCGACCGGCCATGGTCTACGCGCCGCTGACGGTTCGGCGCGCGGTACGGCTGACGCCGCGGATGGTGCGGGTCACCCTCGGCTGCCAGGACCCGGCCGCCCTCCTCGACGCCGGGCCCGACCAGTACACGAAACTCTTCTTCCCGCTCCCGGGCAGGCCGCGTCCCGTCGTGCCACCGCCACTGGACGACTCGGGCAGCGTGATGAGCTGGTACCAGCGCTATCTCGCGATGCCCGACGAGATCCGCCCGCCGATGCGGACCTACACGGTCCGCGCGCAGCGGCCCGAACTCGGCGAGCTCGACATCGACTTCGCCCTGCACGCCGAGCACGCGGGTCCCGCCTCGGACTGGGCCTCGATCGCGGCGCCGGGCGACGAGATCGGCCTGCTCTGTCCGCCGCACGCGCTCTACACCCCGCCCGCCGACCCCGAGTGGCAGCTGCTCGTCGGTGACGAGACCGCGGTTCCGGCGATCGGCGCGATCATCGAACGCCTCGACGTGGGTGCGCCGGTGCGGGCGTTCATCGAGGTCGACGGCCCGGCCGACGAACAGGGCTTCGAGAGCCGCGGCGATGTGCGGATCGAGTGGGTGCATCGCGGCGATCGCCCGCACGGGAACGCGGTGGTCGACGCGGTCCGCGCCGCCGAGCTCCCCACGGGCGTGCCCTACGCGTGGATCTCCGGTGAGGCCGAGTTGGTGAGACTCACCCGGCGCAATCTGGTCCGTGACCGTGGTGTCGACAGGCGCGCGATCACCTTCACCGGCTACTGGCGTCAGGGCCGTACCGAGGAGGACAACGGCCGCGAGAAGGTGCGCCGCGCCGCCGCCGGTGAGCCGCTGGTCGTCGACGAGGACTGACATACGTCGTCCCACCGCCCATCTGTGACGCCACTAATAGTTATTGCACTAACTATTAGTGGCGTAATAGTGTGTGGGCTAAGAAAGGTGGTGGACGATGCAGGAGCTCGACGACCCGTTGCGGCTCGACCGGCAGGTGTGCTTCGCCCTGGCGGTGGCCAATCGATCGGTGCTGGCGGTCTACCGGCCGCTGCTCGAACCGCTCGGCCTGACACATCCGCAGTATCTGGTGATGCTGGCCCTCTGGGGTGAGGCGCCGATGTCGGTGAAGGCCGTGGCCGAGGCGATCCAGCTCGACTCCGCGACATTGTCACCGCTGCTCAAGCGGCTCGAATCCGCCGGTCTCATCACCCGCCGCCGCGATCCGCACGACGAGCGCACGCTGCACATCGACCTCACCGAGGCGGGCCGTGACCTGCGTGAACAGGCCGAGCAGATCCCGCCCGCCGTCGTGGCACGCCTCGGCGTGAGCCTGGCGGACCTGGAAGAACTGCGCGACGTCCTCGGCCGGGTGAACGCGGCCGCGCGACGCGCATCCGATGTGAGGGAGCAGTAATGAGCAACTCGACCCCGAATCTCTGGCAGCGCGTTCGCTACATCACCGGCGGCACCCTGCCGCCCTCGATGTCGGACTGGGTGCTCGCCGACCTCACCGGCCCCGGCGCGACCCGCCGATACTTGATGCGCTTCCTGCTGCCGGTGCTGCCGGTGCTGTGCCTGTTCTTGCTGGTGCCGGGCCCGCTGTGGATAGGGCTGTCGATGATGGCGCTGCTGTACCTGCCGCTGGTCTACTTCACCGTGGCGTTGGTCTACGTGTACCGACGGCACCGCCTGGTCAGCCATGGCTTCGATCCCGAGTTGGCGAACGAGGCCGAACGCCGCCGGACCGAAGCCGAGCGCGTTGCCTACGAGAGTCGCCACCACCGCGGCTGAGCTGCGCCGCACCGCCGTCTACCCGGATTCGGATGTCGTCGATCGGGACCGGCGGCGTGGACGTGCCAATGCGGCGTTCGGCGCGGGCGAGGCCGGGTCCTCGGCACGGTGTGGCACGGTGTCGGGGTGCGTTCCCGTCTGTTCCCGCCCGTCTGCCTGCTCGCGGCGACAGCGCTGTTCGCCGGCTGCGCGTCCACCACCACGGATGCGCACCCGGCGACGCCGACCGCGACGGCCGTTTCCTCGGAGAGTGCCGTGCCGCCGACTTCACCCGCCGTGAATCACACGGTCGTCCTCGACCCCGGTCACAACGGTGGCAATGCCACCCATCTCGCGCAGATCAACGCGCCGGTGCCCGATGGGCGCGGTGGAACGAAGGCCTGCAACACCACCGGGACCTCGGCCGCCAGTGGGTATACCGAGCACGAGTTCACCTGGGACGTCACCCTGCGAGTGCGCGACCTGCTCGCCGCCCACGGGGTTCGGGTGATCCTCACGCGCGCCGACGACACCGGCGTCGGACCGTGTGTCGACGAGCGCGCCTCGATCGCGAACGAGTCGGGCGCCGACGCGGTGGTCTCGATCCATGCCGACGGCAACACCGGCGCGGACGCGCACGGATTTCACATCGCCTACGCCGAACCCGCGCTGAATCCGGTGCAGGCCGAGGCGGGGACGCGACTGGCGAGGGCGCTGCGTGATGCGATGATCGCCGGTGGCGCGGTGCCCTCGACCTATGTGGGGTCGGCGGGACTGGATCCACGGGCGGATCTGGCCGGGCTCAACCTGGCCGAGCGACCGAGCGCGCTGGTCGAATGCGGGAACATGCGCTCGGCGACCGACGCCGCGCTCATCGAGACCCCGGAGGGCCGGGCCCGCTACGCCGAACTCGTCACCGCCGGAATCCTCGCGTTCCTCGGCTGATTCGAGCGCCCGCCCGCCTATTTCGGAGGAGTCGCGCAAAGTTCGCCAGGCTCCCTGCTGTGGGTGCCCGCCCTCGAACAGTAAGACGGCTTGTTGCCGACATGGCTACCTATCTACAACCGATGGCAAATCTGTACACCCCGCACAGCTGCGAGATTAACCATCCGTTTGCTTCGGGTGGATACCGGTTGGTTCCAAACGTGGATGTTCGCTGTATTCGCACAGCTGGGAAATGATCGGCGAATACCGGTCGGTAGCAGTATTTTTCGCTACCGGGACGGTTGACGGATGATCTTCGTCACCCTAATCTTCGGAATCACAGTTCGATATCGAAGTGTTCAGTGTCATCGCTCGAAATGTTTCCCGGACGGCAAGCCGGCCCCTGCCGTCCTCCGCGTGCGTTTCCAAGGAGTATTGATAGTGAGAAGTCGAATCGTGTTCTTCGCCGGAGCAATGGCATTGGCGCCCATCGTCACCGCGTTGGTGCCCGCCGGGAGTGCCACCGCGCACGGTTGGATCACCGGACCCGCGAGCAGACAGGAGCAATGCGCCCGTGGCCTCGTGCCCTGCGGCGCGGTGAAATACGAACCGCAGAGTGTGGAAGGACCGAAGGGGCTCACCACCTGTAGTGCGAACAAATATCCTGAGCTCGATGACGACAGCCTCGGCTGGGTACCGCAGAAAGTCTCCGGCAGTGCGAGGTTCACATGGAAGAATACCGCGAATCACCGCACGCTGAATTGGGAATACTTCATCGGCGACACCAGAATTGCTGTGTTCGACGGTCGGAACGAACAGCCGGCCATGGAGGTGACCCATACCGTCGATGTGTCGAATTATTCCGGCCGTCAGAAATTGCGCGCGGTCTGGAATATCGGTGATACCGCAGCGGCCTTCTACAGTTGCGTCGATCTCGAGGTGAGCGGCGGGGGCGGCACACCGCCGACTACGACCACCCCGAAACCCACCACTTCCCAGCCGGCCACCAGCACCCCGGCCCCGACGACCACACCGCCCGCGACGACCACGAAACCCCCGGCCACGACCACGAAACCGCCGGTGACGACCACCCCCGGGCACGAGCACCCCACAACCACGGCCGCCCCAGGCGGATCGTCCTGGCGTCAGGGCGCCACCTACGCCATCGGCGACAAGGTCACCTATCAGGGCACTACCTATAGCTGCAGGCAGGCGCACACCGTGCACGACCCGAATTGGACGCCACCGAACACTCCCGCGCTCTGGTCGCGGTTGTAGTCGGGCGCGACGAGGTCGGCGAAACGGTTCGTGTGTTCTCCCACCATCGGTCCCGCGATGGGGTGAGGATGGGGACCGACTCGCCGGCCTCGCGTTCGGTCGGCCCCGCAGCACAAGGACGTGAGAAATATGAGTGACAGGAAATTCGCCATCACCGTTGCTGCCCTCGGGACGGCGATGCTGGCCGCGACCCTCGGCGCACCCACCGCCTCGGCCGGAGTTTCGCAATTGACGGTGAAACCCAACCTCAGCGTCGGCTCGGCAACCGACTATGGCACCGGATGCACCCATCAATTGCTGGCCAGGCTCAGTGTCGGCATCATTCCTGTCGCCTTCTACGACAACGGCGCGCTGCTGGCCGTGGTCGCTCCGACCGACGGCGTCGCCATGTTCAACTGGGTGCCGTCCTACACCGGCGCCCACACGATGACCGCCGTCCAGGACGGCATCGCCAGCAGCGCGAATGTGACGGTCGGCCGGGGCTTCCGCTTCGGGGAATCCTGCGTGGTCACCGGCGGCTGACCCCACGACAACACTGTGGCCCGGTTCGTACGAACCGGGCCACAGTC